>CALEJD010000079.1 GCA_937898195.1 uncultured Clostridia bacterium
GGCGGTAATTTTCTATGCACTTTCCCTAAGGTCACCCTCGGCGGCCGTTAGCCGTTACCCTGCTGTATGATGCTCGGACTTTCCTCACAAATCAAAGATTTGCGCAACTGCCCAACCAACTCAATATTAATTTTAATTATTCAAATTTATCGTCAAGATAAACCCCATCTTTTTTGATTTTAAGAATTTTATCCCCATCAACAAGAAAAACTGTTTTTGAAATATCCATTAAAGGTTTATCGCTCATAGAATCAGTATAAAACTCATCAATTTCAGCATCGCCATATGCTTTTTTGAACATTTTAACTTTGTTATCGTGATAACAGATTTCACCAATTTCACCTGTTTTGGCATCAAGTTCAGTTGAAATGACATTTTTAACACCAAGTCGATTTGTCATTACGCTTAAAAGGCAATAAGGACAAGCAGAAACGATTATATCGTCTTCTTTTTGAATTTTGCGATAAAATGGTTTGATATTCTTTTCATTTATATCCCAAAACCTTTTAAAATCAGACTCTATATCTTCAATTCGTTGAAAATATTCCTTGATATAAGATGCATATTCAGTTTTAACCTCATCAATGGTAATTAAATGGCGCTTATATTTCAAAAAGCCTTCCATAAATTTAGGAACAAATTTTGCAACGCCTTTTGGGTCTCTCTTTAAATAATAAAGAAAGATATCCATTCCACTTTCGCCATCATAGATAGTATTATCAAAATCGAATACCCTCATTAAAATTCCCCTATTATGATGATTAGTCATCAAATCCGTTTGGATTGTTGCTTTGCCAACGCCATGAGTCTTCGCACATTTCAAGAAGGTCTCTTTCTGCTTTCCAACCAAGTTCATTGAGAGCCTTTGACGCGTCAGAATAACAAGTGTCGAGGTCACCAGGACGACGTGGTGCAATTTTGTAATTGATTTTCTGTCCAGATGCCTGTTCAAATGCTTTTACGATATCAAGAACGCTATAGCCATTACCTGTGCCAAGATTATATACATTTACTTTTGGCTCGTCTTTAAGAATTTTTTCAACTGCTTTAACGTGACCGAGTGCCAAGTCAACAACGTGAATATAGTCACGCACGCCTGTGCCATCGTGAGTATTATAGTCATCACCAAATACATTTAAACATGGCAATTTGCCAATTGCTACCTGTGTTATATATGGCATAAGGTTATTTGGAATTCCGTTTGGATTTTCACCAATTCTACCACTCTTGTGAGCACCGATTGGATTAAAGTAACGGAGAAGTGTTACTGCCCATTCACTATCACCCTTATGGAAGTCATCAAGAATAATTTCAATCATATATTTTGTTGTACCATAAGGATTTGTTGTGCCACCTGTTTTCATTGATTCTTTAAGTGGTGAAACATTGTTAGTTCCATAAACAGTAGCTGATGAACTGAAAACAATTTTCTTGCAACCGTTATTTCTCATAACTTCGCAAAGAGCCAATGTACCACCGATATTATTATCATAATATTCAAGTGGTTTCTGACAGCTTTCACCAACTGCTTTAAGACCTGCAAAATGGATGCAAGCATCAATCTTATGGTCGTCGAAAATCTTTTGCATATTTTCTTTATCGCGAATGTCAAAAGGATAGAACGCAAAATCTTTTCCTGTGAGTTCACGAACTCTATCAAGTGATTTTTCACTTGAATTATAAAGATTATCTACTACTACAATTTCATAACCTGCATTAAGAAGTTCAACACAAGTGTGTGAACCGATAAAACCTGCGCCACCTGTAACTAAAATTTTGCTCATATATTTTTCTCCTTTGTGAGTGTAGTTCCCTTGTAATATGTTGAAAGGATTTTTTCATATTTCATACCAGTGCTTGCAAGGTGATTTGCACCTGTTTGGCTCATTCCAACACCGATACCATTACCATAAGAAGTTACTGTAAATGTGCTATCAGTTTCATTATAGAATACTGTAAAACAATGTGAAGCAAGAACGGATGAGCCCAACACACTGTTTCTGAATTCAAGACCAGAAATTTCTGTGCCACCAACTGACACCTTTGTTACATAACCAATGCTTGAAGAAACAGCGGCATCGTGAGCAACAACTCTCAACCACAATGCAGGGTCTTCGTCAAGAACAAGTTTACTGTTGTATTGAAGAAGAAGTCCCTTCATTTCACCAAGAGAGAATTTTCTTTCAATCTTATATGTTTCAGCTTTAGCATCAGGATTACCGTTAACAGCAACTGGTTTAAGATAATCATACTCTTTTGAGAAAATATCAGCAGAGTTTGCTGTTTTACCGGCAGCAACTGCAAAGTATGGTGTAAGAGCAACTTCGTCTTTAACGCTCAAATACTGGCCAAACACAGCATCAACTGCGCTCTTAACTTCGTCATTATATGTCTCGCTGATTAACACACCATCAATCTCAAAATTAGTATCACGATATTTAAGATATGTATAAATTACAACTGCTTGTGCTTTGATTGCTTCAACATTGTAGCCCTCACCCATTTCAGTCATAACAAGTCTTGCAAGAGCTTCTTTTGCTTCAATTTCAAAACCATTTATTTTCATAACTGCAGGTGCACCCGGGTCTTCAACAACCTGTGGTTTACTTGAAGGCTCTTCTACAGAACCTGTTGTAGTCTCTGTTGTTGATGATTCAGGCTCATTCTTTTTCTTTTCAAGAGCGATAAGGTCAGCCATCATAAAGTCAGAAAGCTTCATTGCTGTCGCCTGAGTATCTTCAACAGGTTCAGTTGTTGTTTCTGTTGTTGTAGTTGTTGTAGTTGTTGTTTCGTTTCCGAAGATAGAATTAAGAGCATTTGCCAATGCACCATTTTCACCCTGAACTTTATAAACAATACCAAGAACTGCACAAAGAAGAACAATTGCGCCAAGAACAGCTGCAAGAATAATCATTGATTTCTTGTTTGTTGGCTTTTTCTCTTCTTCCGGAATAAGTTCTGGACCATCAGAAATCTCAATGCCAACACTTCTTACACCACTTGCTTTTTCACCAATGAGTTCAATAAGCTCAATTGCTGCACTTTCAACAAATGCTTCTTCTGCTTCATCTTCTGCCATATAGAGTTTACGAACAATGGCAGATTCATCATTTGCAACTGCAATACAAATAAATTTTGCATTACCTGCGTTATAAATATCACTTATTGACGCGCCGATATTGGCTGCTGAGAGGTCCAAACTTACTTTTGCAAGTTGTGCAGCATATTCAGTTGCATTTACTTCACCTTTATCTTCAACATGAGGTGTAAATACAAACACACTATCAAAATCTTCTACATTATCGCCACAACTTTTAAGAACTTCTGCATTCTGTGTTCCATTAACAGCAACGACTGACTGTGAATCAATAAGTCTTCTAACTGCAATGGCTACCTTTTCATTATCATAGAATTTATTTTCACTTAAGAATTCTTCGCCTTCAACTGTTTCAATATTCTTTGATAAGAATGGAACAACACCATTTCTGAGAATAAGATTAATTCTCTCGTTGTCGATTGGAACAAGCATCAAATACTGTTCGCCATTTTCAATTCCGAAGCCTGAATAAAGTCCGTCTTTTGACAAGAACACTGTTGCAGGTTCAGGGAATGATGAAAACTCTTTGCGAGTTTTATCGTCCATTTCTTCATCACTTTCAAGCATATTGAGAATTGTTGGATTATATTGAACTTCTGTTTCAAGTGCCTGCATCAAAGCAGATTTAAGTTTATTATAATGCTTTGTATCAACAGCAGTAATAATAAGCTCATCATTTTCTAAAGCGTCTTGTAACGCACCAAAAAGTTCTTGCATACTTTCAAAAACTTCAAAAGTTGCATTTTCTTCAGAATACATACTGATACTGCTGACAACTCTTGCCTGAAATCTTGCAAAAGGCATATTTTTGTCAAAATTCAGTGCCAATAATCTAATTCTCATATTCATTTACCTCTCTTTTACCCATATATAAATCTAATTATTAACTAATTATTCGTCCCACTTTTTATCGTCTTTAAACGGATTTGTAAGACCTTTCACATCATACCACGCTTGTGGGAATTTTGGATTTGTATTAAGTGTTGCTTTGCTTGTATCAACTTCTGTCTTTTCGTTTTCACGAACCATTCTTCCAACAACAACAAATCTTGCATCGTTGAATTCATAAGTACAAGTAACCAATGTAAGCAATTTATCATCAGGTTGAACCGTTATACCTGTATCAATAACACTTCGCTTCTTTAACTCGTCTGTAAACTTTGAAAATCTTTCGTCAGTTGAAAAATCAGTAATCATAAAGTTAAAGAAATAGTTATTATCATCAGCAGGAGTTGCATTTATATAAAATGCTGAGAAAACCTTGAAATAATATGTATCATATAAAGTATTAAACTCGATTATAGGTGACTCTTTATATCCCTCTAATGTTTTATATTTATCAAGGTTAGAGAATATTAGTCCATCCGTCATATGGTGACCATAAATAATGGTGTTATCGTCAAGATATTTTGAATCGTTTTTGTAATCCATATAAGGACAACCATAACGATTTGACTTACCATAGAAATCGCGACGAAGATAATGGTCATTATCTGGACCCTGAACAACCTGAACATCAAGGTTTGTGCCAGGAATATTTAACCAACCAACTAAATCCTGATTAAGCGCATAGAGATATGAATATTTGAGATTCATATTCTCTGGGAATTTTATCTGTGGATATTGAGCAAAAAGCTCTTGCCAAGCTTCAACATATTGGTTATCGTCAAAATTATCAGTATCAACTATCTGACCTTTGATTTCTTCTTCCATTTGTAATTGCTCGCGATTTTGATTATAAAGTTCACCAAAAGCAATAACACAACCGATAATTGTAATTATTGATAAATCCATTACAATTTTTCTGATTTTTTCTTTAGTGCTATCTTTTTTCAAAGGTATCATACCGCTAAAAAAGTCAGAAAAAATTTGATTGAATGTGCGTCTTTTTTTCTTCTCAACAGTTTTTTCTATTACTGTTTCAGTAGTCTCTAAAACAACAGGCTCTTTAACATATTGCGCAGTAACATCAACAAATGTTTTTCCGTTTTCGACAAGCGTTTTGGGACCGTCATTCTTTTCTTCTTGAACTTGTGCTTCAAGTTGTTTTTCAATATCAGCAGTAATATCATTTACTACTGTTGTTTCTTGTTTTTTCTCTACAGGTTTTGTTGCAATTTCTTTTTGAAGTGATGACAAATCATCTTCTTTTATAGTTTTCTTGACCGGTGTTTCATCCATACCAAGTTTTTTGCGCAATTCTTCAAAGGAGAGAATTTCATTATCTTTGTTTTCTATATTACTCATTATTTTACAACCTCCTTTGGATACCATTTTTCATCATTTTTATATGGATTTTCTATATTTTTGTTATCATAATAAATTTGTGGATATTTAATATTCTTATTGTTATGTACATTCTTCACATTCACTTCTTCGCTCTCGCCATCTCTGACTGCACGAGCAACAACAACAAGTCTTGCATCTGCTTTATATGTCTTTATTCCCTTTTCATATGTATCGAGATTTCTGACACAAGTTGAGAGAATAAGCATTTTATCGTCATCATTAATATCAACATCTGTTACATACAATCGACGTTTATCTATTTCATTTATAAAGCCTTCAAAGTTTTCGCCATCCATATAAGGATAAATGTAATTAAATACATAACCATCATCTTCTTCAGGCTTTGCCGTGGTGATAAACACACCATATATTTTCCATTTATATGTTCTTTCAACTGTATTAAATTCAAACACGGGACTTGTTTTATAAAAATCAATATTCTGATATTTAGTAAGTTCAGAAAACATTGTTGTATTATAACAGTTGTGACCATAAATTATGGTGTTTGAATCAAGATTTACAGGATTATTTCTATAATCCATAAAGATTGCACCACGTGCGTCTCGTTTCTTTTCAAAATTATAATCTAAATAATAATCGTTATTATCACATTGTAAAACTGGATAATTTATAGATGTATTTGGAACTTTTATCCAACCAATAAAATCAGAATTTTTGGTATAAAGTGCAGAATAATCGGGCGCAGTTGTTTCGTCGTCTATATTCTCACTTGTTGAAACAAGGTTTGAGAGTTCTTCATACATTTTTTTGTTGTTATATTCATTAACAACTGTTTTTAACAACAAAGCAGAACAACAAATGAAGACAATTATGCAAACAACAAGAATGATTTTTTTGCCTTTGCCCATTTTTTCTGTCAATCTATTCACCTACCATTTGGAGTATCATTTCGAGTGCTTTATCGGAAGCACTTATACGGTTTTGATTTCTTATATCATCTGTAAAAGTATTATTGAGTTTTAAAACTTCAATATCTTTTTTATCGGATATTGCTAAATATATTAACCCAACAGGTTTTTGTGTGTTATCACTATTTGGTCCTGCTATTCCCGAAATAGCAACGGCAATATCAGCTTCTGATATTTTTAGAACGCCTTTAACCATTTCACGAACAGTTTGTTCACTGACTGCGCCAAAGGTTTCAAGTGTTTTGTGTTTTACACCCAAGACTTTTTCTTTTATATCGTTGCTGTAACTCACAATACCACAATTAAACATTCCTGACGAGCCACTTACATCAGTAATGCGTTTTGCGATTAATCCACCTGTGCAAGACTCGGCAGTTGCAAGTACAAGTCCTTTTTCATTAAGGGTTTTTACTACTTTTTCTTCAAGTGTCATTTTTTCACCTTAGAAACAAATATTTTGAATTTTTGTGTTTTCGAGCGCTCTTTCAATGAGAGCATCAACATCAAGGTTGAGTTCAGCTTGTTCTAAAATAGAAATCTGTGGTTTTGTCTTAGGATGTTTTGGTGTAAACACTGTGCAACAATCTTCATAAGGCTCGATTGAGATATCGAAAGTATCAATCTGTCTTGATATTTTAATGATTTCTTCTTTATCAAGCCCAATAACTGGTCTGAAAACAGGTATTGAAACCACAGCATCAGTACAAGCAAGTGCGTTGAGAGTCTGACTTGCAACCTGACCTAAACTTTCACCCGTAATAAGCGCTTTGCACTCTTCTCTGTCTGCTATTCTTTGAGAAATTCTCATCATAAATCTTCTCATAACAAGAGTAAATAATTCTTCAGGACAATTATCACGGATTGCTTCTTGAATTTCTGTAAATCCAACAGTAAATAGTGTGATATTGCCACTATATCTTGAAACCTTGCGAAGAAGATTGTGAACTTTTTCTTCTGCTTGTGGAGAAGTATATGGTGGCGATGCAAAGTGAATTGCATTGAGCACCAAGCCACGTTTTGCCATCATATATGCTGCAACTGGGCTATCAATTCCACCTGAAATAAGGATTGCTGATTTACCCGCTGTGCCTGTTGGCATTCCACCTGCACCCTTTGTCTGATTACCACGAATGAATGCAAATTTTTCACGAATTTCTATAGTAACAAGAATTTCAGGATTTTTAACATCAACTTTTAAATGTGGGAACTTACTTAAAATTGCACCACCAACCTGAGCTGAAAGTTCAGGTGATTTAAGTGGGAACTTTTTATCAGAGCGTTTGCCCTCCACTTTAAAAGTTTTTGCATTTCTCAATTGCTCTGCAAGATAAATTGGTGCTTGTTCTAAAATCACATCAATATCTTTTTCAACCTGTAATGCTCTTGAAAAAGCTGCGATACCAAAAACACGGCTGATTCTGTCGCTTACTTCATCCATATCGACATAATCGTCCATAGGAATAACCGAAACTGTTGATTGTTCTTTTCTGTATTCAAAATCACCTAATGGTTTAATTCTTTTTCTGATATTCTTAATAAGAATGTCTTCAAATGTTGAACGATTCAAGCCCTTAAGCGCTAATTCACCATTTTTTATGAGTATAATTTCTTTCATTTTTATCTCCTGACACGACGGATTGTTTCAACAAGTCCATTATATAACAAATCCATATCATTTTCTGTGGTAGTTTTTGCCAAGCTTATTCTTATTGCGCTATCAATAAGTTTGGGCGCGACACCCATAGCAGTCAACACTTCGCTTCTGTGCCCCTTTGCACAAGCAGACCCTGCTGAAACATATATCCCCATTGAAGAGAGAGAATTGAGCATTACCTGTGATGGCACGCCTTCAACTGAAATGTTGATTATATAAGGTAAACTGTCATCAGTTGAGTTGATATATATTCCGTCAACATTATTGATTTTATCAATAAAGTATTCTTTTACGGATGCAACATAGTCGAGGTTTTTCTCAATGTTACCGATATCTTTAACTGCTGCGGCAAAAGCACATATTGCAGGCATTGGTTCTGTGCCTGAAACAAGTCCATTCTCTTGACCACCACCAACAATACTCGGCAGAAGTCTTGAAGAACTATTTACAAACAATGCGCCAGCACCTTTTAAGCCATGGATTTTATGAGCACTCATACTCATAAGGTCAATTCCCATTTTTTTAGGTTTCAATAGTATTTTGCCAAAAGCCTGTACTGCATCACAATGAAAATATGCTTTTGAATTTTTTGATTTAATTATGTTTTTAACTTTAGCGATATCTTGTATTGAACCAACTTCGTTATTAACAGCCATAACACTGACAAGAATTGTGCTTTCGTCAACAGCATTTGAAAGTTCATCTAAACTGATTTTGCCTTTGCTATCAGGTTTTAAGAAAACTGTTTCAAAGCCTTGTTCACCAAGCATTTCAAAATGCTTTCTTACACTTGGATGTTCAAGTGCTGTTGTGATGATTTTTTTGCCATCACGTTTTTTAGTTCTTGCTGTACCGATGATTGCAGTATTATTTGCTATCGTTCCACTTGATGTGAAAAAAATCTCATTTTCTGAACAAGATAGAACTGATGCCAAAACTCGTCTTGATTCATCTAATTCTTTCTTTGCATTGTAACCACACATATGAAGAGAAGACGGATTACCGTAGTTTTCTGTGCACATTTCAACAGCCTTTTTTACGGCTGATTCACAAGGTTTTGTCGTTGCACTATTATCAAGATAAACGCTCATAACACTTCTCCCCCATTCTGCATAATTAATCGAAGTACATTATACTACAAAAACACTTGTTTGGCAAATAAAAAATCAAGTTTTTTAGGGTATATTTTTGAATTTTTTGTAAACATTAACACTAAAAATTAAAAGGAGTGCAAATTATGGATAAAAAATCCTTATCAAAGCGTGCAAAAGCTAGAATTGTGCTATATTTGTCTGCTGTAATTTTAGTGCTTGGAATATTCAGTATTGTCCAGACAGTTAAAGCGAATAAATATGAACGAGAAACAATGATTACACGACAAATGGCACTTATTTCGTTAGACGAATATCTCAATAATATTTCAACAAATCTTGAAAAAACAATATATGCAAACACCCCTGTTATGCTTTCAAAACTTTCATCAGAAATGTGGCGAGAAGCGTCAAGCGCAAAGAACAGTTTATCAATGTTACCTACTGGTGAATCTTCACTTGATAACACTTATAAATTTTTATCGCAAATTGGTGAATTTGTGATGTCACTACAAAGAAAAACTGCAAGTGGTGAAGAGTTGACTGCAAATGAACGAAATCAATTAAGACAACTTTATGATTATTGCAATTCATTAAATGAGCAAGTTCAAAAAATGTGTTACGACCTCGAAAATGGTAACTTTTCATTTGAGAGCACAAACTCGACTTTATTGAAACGCGACGACAACATTTCAACCATAAGTGGTAGTTTTGATGATGTTGAGCAATCAATTTCTGATTTGCCATCACTTATTTATGACGGACCTTTTTCAGACCACATTGAACAAGGAGAAGCGAAATATATAAAAGGTCTTGAAGAAATCACAAAAGACAAAGGTCTTGAAATTGCCAAAACAGTTTGTAGTGATGCTGACCTTGAATATTCAAGCGATGAAAACGGCAATATCCCCTGCTACCTTTATCAAAGTAAGAATTGTACAGTAGCAATCACAAAACTTGGTGGAAAACCGCTTTATATGCTCAGTTCCGAATATGTTGGTGAAACAAGTTACAAATATGAAGATGCATTAAAAAATGCTTTAAGTTATTTAAAGAAAATAGGTTTTACAGAACTTAAAGAAAGTTACTATTTTATTGATGATGGAGTTTGTACAATTAATTTTTCTGCAGTACAAAATGACATCGTTTTATATCCCGATTTGATTAAAGTCAGCGTCAGTCTTGAAAATGGAAAAATTTTATCGTTTGATGCAACAGGATATATTTCAAACCACACCGAGCGAAAAACCCCTGAAAATAAAATCAGTCTGGTCGAAGCAAGGGAAAATGTAAATGATGAGTTAATTATAATCGACTCTCGTGTTTGTGTTATTCCAACAGAATGGAAAACCGAGCAATACTGCTATGAATTCCACTGTAAAACTCAAAACGGACAAGAACTTTTAGTCTATATTGACAGTGAATCAGGACAAGAAGACAACATTCTAATTTTGCTTTATAGTGATAATGGTGTTTTAACAAAATAGAATAATGAAAAGTTTTTTGCAAATAATATTAATACCACGATTTAAGGAGGTAAAATAATGAAAAAGATTACAGCTATTATGGTTGCAGTTACTGCTATTCTCTGCTTATTCCTTGTTGGTTGTGGCAAGATGGACGATGGTAAGGTAACACAAAACAATTCAACAAGTACAACTAACAACAGTACAACAAGCACAACTAACACTACAAATAAAGTTGGTGAAGCCGCAAGTGATATCGGTAATGGTGTCGGCGATGCAGTTAGTGATGTTGGCGAGGCTATTGGTGATGCAGGCAGAGGCGCAGGCAACGCAGTTGGAGATATGGCTAATGGCATTGGTAACGCAATGCGCTAAAAAGAGAACAGCCTATGCAAAAATATGCACAGGCTGTTTTTTACATATTATTCTTTTGTAATTTTTCCATTTTAAGCCAACTTATAAAGCCATAAATATCATTAATAAAGAACACTATAAAGCATATTAAAACTGACACATAATTTATATCAGTTAGAGTTGCGAGAGTCCACAAAACAATTAATACTAAGTCATTGATTGCATAGACAAATGCAAAATAGGGACTTCTTCTAAACGTAAGATACACAGCAATAAAACTCGTGGTAATAGAAATAGTACTTGGTATTAAATTTGCAGTACCAAAGTATTTGAGAATAAAATAGAATAGTACGGTCACAAGCGCTGATAAAACAAGCATAAAAACAGTTTCTTTTTTACTTATTTTATTTACTTTTACTTGTGATTTTTTTCCTTTATATGGATTTTTAAGCCATGCAATAAGCGCAAAAGCAGCCATTGGTCCTGACATACCAAGATATGTAATCATCTCGCCATAATAGGCAAAAGAATATGAAATTATGCCGTAGACAATACTGAATATCACCATTAAAACCTGACCTATTGGATTACCTTTTGCACAGAAAATCAATGATGTTACACCTATTAGTGATGCAAGAAGTGTTAAATAGTTTTCACGGTCGAAAGCCATAAATGATGTGATTATTAAAAGCACTGAACTACACCATAATATTTTTTCTATTGTTGTGAAATAATTTAAAAACTTTTTCATATTTACTCCAAAAAAATAACACCCGTTTGATATATCTTCAAAGACCTAACGATATATCACACGAATGCTAAGATTCTCACTACCCGGTGGCAGTTATATATTTAATTCTGATTAAAAATGCTTTGCTCTGTTTCAAGATTATACACAACAAGGCACGTTTTGTCAAGATTTTCATTATTGAGATTTACTGATGAAATTCTTCTGTTTTCATAGGTAGTGTAATAATAAATCCCCGTATTTGTATTACAGCAAGATGAGTAAACTGTTTTAACATACTTCTCTTTAACTTTTACAACACCACGTGGCTGTGACACAGAATCAAGAATATGAAAAAACTGACTTACGCTCTCGTTTTCGCCTTTCTCTGCAATAGAGTTAAGTCTTACAAATGCACCACGGACAAATCTTGATTGTGATGACATATCGCCAGGTAAACCAAGAGCGCCCATTCCCCTGCTATAATTACACAAATTCAGATTATCGCAGAATGTTGTTTCAGGCTCATTAACTGACATACTCATATAATTATTCAAATTAAAAATTTGTATTGGAAAAGGTGGACTATTTGTAAGAATATCAACAGGATTGTAATAAACTTTCAATCCGTCATCAATGCTCTCAACTGTTATTGATTGGTCTTTGTCAGAAATCATCCAATGAAGTGGCGTTGATATAAAATCACCATTGAAATCATCTTTTGTGATATTAATGTTTTCAAGTGACTCTTTTGCTTCATTTACATTTTCACAATTAGAAAGTATATATGGAATCAACTCAAAAGATGCTAAATTGTCTTTATCATCGCAAAATTCGTGGTAAATGCAATAGTCAGGAAAACGAAGCCCTGCAATGCAGAGTCCTTTTTCATTGACTGCATCATAATACAACGGATAATTATCAACAACCGTTGCCATTCCAATAATTGCATAGTGATTTTTGATTTCATTAATGTGATTAAATTTAAAGTGGAAGTTTCGTGGTGTTATGACAACTCTCTCGTCAAATGAATATTCTAGGTCAAGAGTTCGACCAAAATAATGGTCTTTTGTTCTGTATGAAACAGCAGTACACATACTATCAAATCCTTTCGGTATAGTATGTGTACTGTTTATTTTTTTATTTATTTTTGAGCTTTTTAATTGTAATTTCGTTTGCAAGGAAGAGTCCAATACAAAGTGCCAACAATACAAAATTTGTGATATTAAATGTTGTTGCAGTTGCTATAAATCCAAATACTAACTGAATTCCAAATCCTATACCATATGCACCACCCATATGGAAGCCTGTAATGTCAGCAGAATACTCTTCGCCAAAACGGTCAGGCACACTATGCAATATACTTGGGAAAATTGGCCCAAAACCTATACCGATAAGCAACAAACCTAAAAGTGAAATTTTGCCAAGTGGTAAAGCCAAAATTATAATACCCACAAAAGATGTCACGATACCTAAACGAATCATTGTGTTATCAGAGGCTTTCATTGAAATCAATCCTGATATAATTCTACCTACTGTTATTCCACAAAAATACAATGAAATCCACTTTGCCGCTTCGTCGGGTTGTAATGTATGAATATGAACAAGAAATGATGCGCCCCATGTACCAATAAGAAATTCCATACTGCAATATAGTCCCTGTGAAAGCAGACTTGTAAGCACACCTTTAATTTTCAATATTTCAATAAGGCTCTTTTTTTCACCTGAAGCTTCTTGTGGAAGAGCATTTTCTTTGATTTTGCGCCATCTTTTAAGAGAAAAGGCAATAACAACAGCTACTGACAGTTGTAATAGCGCTATTACGTGATATCCATTGCGCCAAGAGCCTGTTTCACCTGTTAAAAACAACGACAATATAAGTGGACTGATTGTAACGCCAACACCCCAGAATGCGTGTAACCAATTCATATGCTGTGCTTTATAGTGAAGTGACACAAAATTATTAAGTGCCGTATCAATTACACCTGCACCATATCCCAATACTACTGCGCCCAACATCATAATAACAATATTAGGTGATACGCTCATAATAAAAAGCCCTAATACTGTGAGTAAAGTGGAAACAAGTGTAACCAAAGGTGTACCAAATTTGCGTATTACTTTGCCTGCTATAAAGCTTACACCACCCACGCAAACACCTGTGATTATGCCATATAAAGACGCAAAGCTTTCAGCAATGGCAAAGTCCTTGTGCACAACCGGCCAGGCTGCACCGAAAAGCGAATCGGGAAGTCCCAAAGAAATAAAGACGATATAAATTACAACTAATATCGCTATCAAAATATCACCACAATTTCACAATAACTTTAGTAAATATATAATATTTTTTAAAATTAGTCAATCATTTCTTGACATTGGTTTATTCTGGTAATATAATTTAAGAGTTACAAAAACGTTCAACCAAAATTTTCAAGAAAGGAGCAGAAATCAAATGACAAACCGTTGGTATAATAACAGAAAATTTAATACGTTTAACTATTTCTGCCCCTATCTTCAATACAACTCCTGTTCTTGCGATTGATTTTATCATTTGGGATATTGTATTTCGTCACCGTGGGTAGAAGTGCCTACGGCTTTTTTATTTTAACTTAGAAATTATAGAAAGGAAAAAACTTATGAGGTGGATTAAACTTCACGAACCTGTCAAAGTTCCCATTTTTAAAAATGTTATGTTTGCCCTTAAACTCGTTTGGGAAGCTGACAAAAGACTTCTAATCGGCTATCTTGTTACGGAAATATCCAACAAGGTTCTGACAATGTATCTTCAGAATATTTTGTTCTTGAAAATACTGTTAAGTATTATTGATGATAATGCTGATTTCAAGACATACTTTGTTTATCTTTTACTGTTCTTAAGCGTTTGCGTTGCCATAAATGTAATTTCAAATTACGCCACACGCCAAAGACTTGTTGCAACAAAGGTTGTTCTTAAAAAAGTTAATAACAAAATTTTTGAAAAAGCAACACAGCTTGACGTAAGTTGTTATGAAAACCCTGAATTTTATGATAAATATCAAAGAGCTACTCTTGTTCTTTCATCAAGTTATTATGACTTGATTTGTTGGGACGTGGCTGCAATTATCGGTGGTATAATTGCACTTATCTGCGTTGTAACTACCGTTACGGTAATCAATCCAATGTATCTGTTGTTCCTTTTACCAGTTACACTTGTATTTGTAATTGAAATTTTCAAAAGCAAAGCCGTGTATAAGCGTGACCTTGAAATGACAACAAACAACAGAATTAAGGCATATATTCAACGCACAATGTTCTTGAAAGAATATTCAAAAGATATGAGAACATCAAATATTTTTGCCGTCCTCATCGGTCGATTTAAAGCTGCAATTGATGCTAATATTGTCATCTTAAAAAAATACGGACCTAAACTGTTCTTTTATAGTATGGTCAGTTCACTTTTCAGTGATTTTATACCGATTATCGGCACTTATGCCTTTGCTGGATACCAATTTATTTTTACAAAGGCACTTTCAATTTCTTCATTTTCAGTTGTTCTTTCATCAATCAACTCTGTCCGTGACTCCACAATGTCTATTGCAGAAGGCTTTGACGAAATGAGCCAGATGGCACTTTTCTTCCAAAATTTACGAGATTTCTTTGACTATAAGCCAAAGATTACAGATGGTGGAAAAGAAGCTGGAGAATTTGAGAATATTGAATTTAAAAATGTTTCTTTTGGTTATCCTGATACAAACAAAACAATTCTTAAAAATGTTTCATTCAAAATCAATCGTGGTGAAACCATTGCCATTGTGGGCATAAACGGTGCTGGTAAATCAACACTTGTTAAACTTCTTCTCCGTTTTTACGATACTGACGAAGGTGAAATTCTTTATAACGGCATAAATATAAGAGAATATAATGTTGCATCACTTCGTAATGCTTTTGCAACTGTTTTTCAGGACTATAAAAACTTTGCGGTTTCTGTCAATGAAAACATTATGTGTCACGAATGTAATGACGAAGAAAAGAAACTCGCCGAAAAAGCACTCAAACAAAGCGGTGTGTGGGAAAAGATTCAGAGTCTTCCCAAAGGTGCTGACACTGTGCTTACCCGCGAATTTGAAATTGACGGTGCAGGTCTTTCAGGTGGCGAAAACCAAAAGGTTTCTGCTGCACGACTTTTTGCACGTGACTTCCAAATCGCTATCCTTGACGAGCCAAGCTCTGCACTTGACCCTATTGCTGAATACAAAATGTATGAAAACCTGATTGAAGTTACTAAAAACAAAACTGTTATCTATATTTCACACAGACTTTCAAGTGCTGTGCTTTCTGACAGAATTTTTGTGCTTGGTAATGGCACTATTCTTGAATCAGGTTCACATAGCGAACTTATGGCACAAAACGGTGAATACAGCAAAATGTTCACCTTACAGGCATCAAGCTACAAAGGAGAAAGTGAGGTGAGTGAAAATGTTTAAGAAAAAGGAAAAGACAAGTCACTCAATGCCATCAAACATTTTCTTCTTTGTGCGACTTATGTTCAGCGTATCTCCCCTGCTTGTTCTCGGCGAACTTATGTGGGGACTTTTGATGATATTGCCAAACAATCTTATCCGTGTTATTGGTGTTAAATACATAATTGATGTTGTGACAGAAGGCACTAACCTGGAAAGGATTTTCTATGCGGTTGGTATTATCGCTTTGGTACTTGTGGGTTCAACGGTGATTTCATGGTTGTTCAGAGAATTCTATTGGAATATGGAACGAGAAAGACTTTATTATGGTCTTAATCAGAAACTTTATGACAAAGCAAGAAGTCTTGACCTTGAATCCTATGACAACCCTGAATTTTATAACAATTTCATTCTCACCATCGAGTCATCATCAGGTAATATTCAAAATCTTTTAGGACTTGTGAGAATGTATATTGGTCACATTATTTCACTTGTGACAGTTGCATCGGTACTCTTCACTATTGACCCTTGGTGTCTTACAATTATTCTTGTTGTTATTTGTGTTTTTCTCCCTATAAGCAAAAAAGTCGGTACACTTATGATGGAAAGACGAATTGAAAATGCTAAATATCATAGACGTGCTGATTATTTTCAACGTGTTTTCTATTTGCAAGATTATGCAAAAGAAGTTCGTATGAATAACATTTCACCGCTTCTTATTGACAGATATAACGACGCAGCAGATGACGTTATTAATAATCAACGAAAATATTGGA
Source organism: uncultured Clostridia bacterium (assembly GCA_937898195.1). Taxonomy (GTDB): domain Bacteria; phylum Bacillota; class Clostridia; order Oscillospirales; family Acutalibacteraceae; genus Fimenecus. The sequence goes on from CALEJD010000079.1 coordinate 16,823, forward strand.
ATAAGATTTCAACATTAAATTGTTTACAAACTCTTGGAGTGCAAGAATTAGGCTTTATGTTCTTTCTTCCACTCTATATGGGATACTGTGTTCTGGTTAAAGAAACCCTTTCTGCAGGTGATTTCGTTGCAACATTCAACGGCGCACACGCAGTTGCAATGTCATTCCAATTCTTAACAGTATGGGCATTGGCTCGTTTTTCGGAACAAGGCAAAATGATTGACAAGTATCGTGAATTCTTAAATGCAGATTTCAAAATAAAAAATGGTGGTAAAGAAGTTAAGAAAACTGAGCCAAAAGAAATCACCATTAAAAATCTTTCATTCACCTACCCTAACAACGACAAGCCTACGCTTCAAGATATTAACCTTACAATCAAACCTTATGAGAAGATTGCACTTGTAGGTTATAACGGTGCAGGAAAAACAACCCTTACAAACCTGTTATTAAGGCTTTATGATGCTACTGAGGGCGAAATACTTATTGATGGTGAAAATATTAAAAATGCCACTGCAGACTCCCACAGAGACCGCTTTGCAGCAGTATTTCAAGATTTCCAGATTTTCTCTTGCAGTCTTGGTGAAAATGTTGCACTTGACGTTAATCCAAATGAAGAACGTGTATGGGATTCACTTCGTCACAGCGGGTTTAATAAAGAACTTAAAAATGGAATAAATTCAGAACTTTTAAGAGAATTTGACGACGAAGGTGTTATGTTCTCTGGTGGTGAAGCACAGAAAACTGCTATTGCAAGAGCATTCTACAAAGATTGTCCTTATGTTATTCTTGACGAGCCAAGTGCTAACCTAGACCCAGTTGCTGAATATAACCTTAATCAGGCAATGATTGAGGTTGCTGACAAGAAAATAGTCATTTTCATTTCACACAGACTTTCAACCACAGTTAATGCTGACAGAATTTATGTTATGGAAAATGGCAGAATTATTGAAAGTGGTAACCATCAAGAGCTTATGAATCTAAACGGCACTTATGCTTATATGTTCAATCTCCAAGCAGAAAAATATAAAGACGAGTGATTCTATGAAACTTTACGCCCCCGATTATTACAACGATTTCAAATGTATTGCTGACCGATGCCAACATAATTGTTGCATCGGTTGGGAAATAGATATTGATGACGACACGTTTGAATATTACAAAGGTGTTAACTCTGATTTTGGCAAAAGATTGAGAGACAATATTATTAATCAAGATGATTGCAACTGTTTTAAACTGACTGAAAACGAGAGATGTCCGTTTTTAAACGAAAATAATCTATGTGATATTATTCTTAATCTTTCTGAAGATGCTCTTTGCCAGATTTGTACTGACCATCCACGTTTTAGAAATTTCTATTCGGATAGAATTGAAGTCGGTCTTGGTCTTTGTTGCGAAGAAGCTGCAAAGCTTATTTTAACAAAACAAGGCAAAACAAAGATAGTAAAAATAGATAACGATAAACTTGCAGAAGAATTAAATGACTTTGAAAAATCTTTTTTTAACAAACGAAAAGAATACTTTGAATATTTCCAAAATAGAGAGTTGCAAATTAAAGAAAGAATGTCATTTTATAAACACTACTGTTCAAAAGAATTCTTACAAAAATATCTTTCGTTAGAAATTCTTGATAATAATTGGAAAGTAATAATGACAGAGTTATCAGAATGTTATGATGATATAAAAGATATTGAAATACCAAATGAGTTTGATATTAGTTTTGAGCAGTTGCTTGTTTATTTTACTTATCGTCATTTTTCACTTTTACTTGATGGAATAGATGAAGCAAGCATATTAAAATTCATTAAATCAAGTGTAAATATTATCTATGCTTTATGCCAATTACACATAAGCAAAAATAGAAAATTAGCTCTTGAAGATATTATTGAATATTCTAGAATGTATTCAAGTGAAATTGAATATTCACAAGAGAATTTAGATGAACTAACTACATAACAAAAGCCTTGAATCTTTTAAGATTCAAGGCTTTATTTTATTGTGTTGAGTTTGCAACTGTTTGTAATGCCATTCGGGCATCAACAAGAGTTATTGCACCGTCACCATTCATATCTGATGCAAGACTTTGAATTTCATCGAGTGTTATTGTCTTTGCAACAGCCTGTAAAACCATTCTGGCGTCAACAAGTGAAATATTGCCGTCATTATTAACATCACCTGTTGTAAAGGCGTATTGGAGCAATTCAAGTGCTTTTTTGATTGCATTTACATGCTCATCAACTTTATTCTGTTCTGCAAGTGAACAACCGGATATATCAACAGACACAATATTGTCAAGCACTTCAAGAGATTCTTCAGTATAAAGTTTTCTGTCTAAATTTCTTACAGATTCAACAACACTTTCATATTCAACATACTCAGCTTCTCTATATTCAAAAGCATTTTCAATTGGTTGAGTTACAAAAGCATTTTCACTTATACCGTCACTACTTGTGATAATGCAATAATAAGCGGTTGCACCATCTTCTCGCTTTGGTTCATAGAAGAATTTTGTTGCACCTTCGATAGCTGTACCACCTTCATTTGAAACAACATCATTTTTATACCATTGATATGTACAATTATAACCAACTGCATAAGCATGAATGAATTTTTCTTCCACACTCACTTGTTGTGGCATTTCAAAAGCAACGCAAGGCACTGGTTTAAACTCTTTAGCAACTTGCTCTGCATATTGTTGAGCATAACTGTTTTCAAAACCATAAACTATATAATTCGTTGGTGGTGTTGTGGCAGTAATTGATTTTACCGTTGTTGGAAGAATTAAACCTTTAAGAGTTGTTGGTAAATCACTAATTCCCTCAGCATTATCAAACTGTAAATATTCAATATATGTATTTTGGAATGCGTTTGAACCAACAGACTCAACTTGTGGTAACCATAAAGACTTTAGCTGTTCACAATTTGAAAAAACGCTATAATCTAATGAAATAAGCTTTGGCAAATGAAGAACACTCATAGCCTTGCAATCACGGAATGTATTTGTACCAATTTTTTCAGTTTCGGGAAGTGAAACTGCTTTGAGATTCTGACAACCAGCAAAGACATTGTTACCAAGTTTTGTTGTCACGGGCAAATTGATATATTTAAGTGAACTGTTATAGAACACATCGTTACCAAGAGTTGTTGCTAACGGTAACTTCACAGTTACCAATGATGTGCATTCTTTGAATACACTTTTTGAAACCGTTATAACATTTTCTGCTGTCAATTCTTGAAGAGAACGACATTCAGCAAAAGCACCTTCATTAAGTAAAGATATTGTTGAAGCATTAACTTTAGTCACATCACTATTTCTGAATGCAAAACTACCAACTGTTTTAACATTTGTTAGTTCAATTTTACCTAAACCTTTTGCATTTTCAAAAGCATAAGATGATATTGTTGTTACATTTGACAAATCAACATTTTGCAAGTTATTGCAACCAGAAAAAGCATATTTACCAATAGTCGTAATCTGATTAAATGGTATATTTTGAATTGTACTAATTTGGAATGCACTTTCACCAATTTCAACGAGTCCATTGCCTGTTATAGTTTCAAGGTTTGAGCAACCGAAAAATGCATTTTTGTCGATTTTCGTTGCTGTATCAGGCAAGTGAACTGAACGAATTATATGGTCATTTTTAAATGCCTCTGTGGCTATACCCTTAACTATTTTACCGCGAATTTTATTAGGGACTGTTATATCCATATCAATCCCTACATAATTAGTTATCATACCATAAGAGTCAATATCATATTTATCGTCTTCTTTCTCGATAACTCGATTATACTCATAAGTTACCGGCAAGCTAAAAGCTTTTCCCTTTGAAATAGCAACTGCAGTAACTTTTGAAGAATTAGAAATGGTAATAGCCGATTTATATTTTGTACCATTAAGGAAATTAACATCAACACCATCTTCACCATTAATCACATAAAGAATGGTTGCACCTTCTTCTGGACAAGACAAGGTAAGTTTAAATGCCTCGTTAAATTTACCTGATGCGACACTAAACTTTACACTTGCTGTTCTTGGCAACGCCTGAAGAATATATTTTAGATAGAGAATACCAGCGCCATATTTATTCTCCCCAGAAACTTCCTCCATTTTAATTGCATATTTTTCAATCATCTCTTCGACCTCTTCAGCAGTTTTGTCAGGAAAAACTGAACGGATGATTGCGAAACCTGCTGACACTTGTGGAGCTGCCATAGAAGTACCGCTCATTAAAGAATATGTGTTATTAAGATAACAACTCTTAACATTATCTCCAGGAGCTGCAATATCGATTGTTCCGTTATAATTTGAATATCTAGAAAGTTTATGATTTTTATCAACGGCACTAACCGTAACCGCAGATTCAACACAAGCCGGAGAATAAGTTTTCTTTGATAAATCTGCCGAATTATTACCTGCAGCAACAATAACATTTACATTCTGCTTAACAGCTTCGTTAATTGAATCTTCTAACATTTGGTGCACGCCTTCTGCAGTAAGACTCAAGTTAATAATATCCGCACCATCTTCAACAGCCATATCAACTGCAATAGCTATAAGACTAGTTGAACCTTTACCATCATAATTCAAAACCTTATATGGTTTAATTTTTACGCTATCAGGTGAGCTATCAACAATAATACCAGCAACGTGTGTACCATGACCATAATCATCTTCGCAACTGTTAGGTTCACCTGTTGAACTCAAATTTACATCATTATTAAGAAGTCGGTCAACCAAAAATTCATGGTCTGTGTCAACACCACTATCAAGAACAGCAATAGTAACATCTTGTAAAACTTTTTCTTTTAACTCTTCTCTAATGCTTTCAAACCCAATTTCTTCTGAAATCCATGATAAAGCTTCATCAGTAACATTGCCACCAACAACGATTTCTGGTTTAAGGTTTGGAATTCCGCCATCATCTGACTGTGCTGAACAAATTGAGTCGGGTTCAGCATAATCAATATAATCTAATGTTTGATAGTATTCATAGGCTTTTTGTGTATCTAAATCAGTTTTATATTGAAGAATGAATAAATCTTTATATCCACTGATACAATCAACTGCACCCATATAATCAATTTTTTGTTTTGATTTAACTATTAAACGACATGTTGAGAAATCAATAACATCTTTGCTTTCTTCTTCGTCTTCTGGCACATCAAAATTTCCTGAACTATAAAAATTATTTATTTCGTTTTCTATACCCTCATAAATAATCGGCAAATCAAGTTCAGGTTGTTCTAATTCAGTTTGGTTGTAATCTTCTTCATAGTTATCTTCTATATTGTAAGTTCTAATCATCTCAACAAGATTAGATGCGAAGGTATCAAGATTTGAAGAAGTATCGTTTTCTAATGACAATGCTGAAAAGCCATCTGCAACAGACATTATCAATAACATTAAAGATAAAAATATTGATAGTATTTTCTTCATTCTTTACACCTCCACATAGATATATATTAAAAAGTTGCGAAACATTCTCGAATTATTTGTTAATTATAGCAAAAATCAACAAAAAATTCAATATATATTATCTAAAATGCGCATATACATAACATTGTGTTGATTATCAAACACAAAGAGAAACAGTAGTATATTAAATACTGCTGTTTTCTATATAAAATATGTAGTTTTAACAATATCCAACTGTTAAGCCTAATAATAACAATCCACTTGTGAGCAATAAATTAAGCATTTGGAATTTCCACGAATATTTAACCCACTTGCCGTAACTAATATCGGCAAGTCCCAATGAAATAAGCAATGCCGCATTGGTTGGATAGAACACATTTGAGAAACCATCACCAAAAGCAAATGCTACAACACAGAGTTGAGGACTTATTCCAAACATCTGAGCAAGAGGCACAATAAGTGGCATTAATAAGAATGCTTTTGCTGAGCCTGAGCTGATAAAAAAGTTCATCACCAACACAAGTAAATAAATAAACAAAATTACAGCCCATTTCGGCAAATCGTTAACCATTGAAACGGCTAAATGCAAGATTGTGTCAAGTATATGTGCTTCTGTAAGAGTATATTTAATCGACCCTGCCATCATTATAAGAAACACGGCAGGTAGAATTGAAACGACACCTTTTAAAAATCCACTGCATAATTCTTTACCTTTCATACCTGAAAGCAATGTAGCAGTTATTCCTGCAACAAGGAACATTACAGCAACAATTATCATTGTATAATCTTGCAATGCAGTAATAAAGCCTGAACTTAAAACAATAAGAATTCCAGCGCCTACGATTCCCCCGAACCATTTAAGAGCAGAATCCATTTTTTTATTCTCAATAAAATCCTGTTGTAACGAAGACAAGCCATTAAATTTGTCTATTTTCTTTGCGTGATGTGTTAAAAATGCAAGAAGCAAGGCATAAATCAACACAAAACTTAACAGACGAAGCCACATTCCAGAAAACATAGGCAAGTTTGCAAGGCTTTGAGCAACACCAACAGTAAAGGGGTTGCAAACACCTGATGCAAAACCACAGCCTACTGCTAAAAGGCTCATACCCATACCGGTAACTGCGTCCCAACCAAGATTTGTAGCAAGTGCTACCACAATTGGCACCATTGGTACACATTCTTCAAAAGAGCCAATCAAAGCGCCCATTGCCATAAAGAAGAAACTGAGAATTGCCATCAATTTATATCTTGCATTAGCAAATCTCTTGACTATTTTTTGCAACATATATTTCATAAGTCCACATTTTTCGAGACTAGTGAAAATTCCACCAATTACCAAAAGGAAGACGATAATAGCAATCATCATTCCCCCACCATCTGCGCCTAATACCAGAATTGGTGACAGAAGCCATTTCCAAAAGGGCATTCCACCTTCAACATATGTAAACTCTGATGATGAGTCGATTATCATATTACCGTTTGCGTCAGGAAGTCTTGCATATTCACCACCAGGAATAACAAAGGTTAATCCATAGGTCAATATCATAAGCACCAAAACAACTACAATTGCAGTTATGAAAGATTTAACACTTATGTTAAGTCCTTTATTTTCTTGAGTCTGCATTTATTAAACCTCTTCCATTACAACTTTAAAGAAATCAACTGCTTGTGCCAATGTTTCTACATAAACATTTTCATTGAGTCCGTGAACGCTACCCATTTGCTCATTAGTGATTGTAAATGGAGCAAAACGGATACAATTATCACAAACACGGCTCAAAAATCGGCTATCACTTGCAGCAGTCATAAGATAAGGTGATGGTACAACATCAGGGAATACTTTTTCAACTGCTTTTTCAACTAATTTGAATGCGTCACCCTTAAAGTCAGTAATTGGTGATGGGAAACCTGGCTCTAATACTTCAGTTTCAATGTCAAATTTAGCTGCAAGTTGTTTTACTGCTTCAATGCTTGCCTCTCTGCCCTGATGATGAGAAAAACGCATATTGCCAACAACCCAAGCTTCTTGTGGAAGAACATTTCTGCCATTTGAGCCTTGTGCCATTGTGAAAGCAAGTGTTGTTTTAACCATAGCACCTGCCGTGTTATTAATAGCAGGTAAAAGTTTTGTCACAGGTTTTTTAAGAACATTAATATTACTGAAAACAGTTTTCATATAACCAGTCATATGGGGTGCCATTCGTCTGAACATTTCATAGATTGCATCAGGCATTTCTGACACAAATATATCAGATTTTTCAACTTCTGCCATAAATTTACCAAGACGAACAAGTGGTGTATTTTTGCCAGGAGTTGAAGCGTGACCACCTTTTGAACGAGCTGTGAATTTCAAATCAGCCTGACCTTTTTCTCCCAAACCAATCATTGCAAACTTGCCCTTAACACCTGCGATTGGGTCAATAACAATCATACCGCCTTCATCAAGGACCATATCAAGATGAATTCCACGTTCTTTTAATGTGCTGCTGATTTCATTAGCACCATCGCCATTTGTTTCTTCATTTCGTGTTGTTAAGAAATAAATATCTCGTGACGGAACAAAACCATCATTTAAAAGTTCTTCTGCAGCCTGAAGAATTGCGAAAAGATTACCTTTTGTATCAAGTGTTCCTCTGCCCCAAATCTTTCCTTCGGCAATCTCACCTGAAAAAGCAGGATATTTCCATTCACCCGGTGCTTCAACAACGTCGTGATGGCTCATAAAAAGCACAGGATTTTTTGAAGAATCAGTACCCTTTAATTTAAATAACAAGCTACCCTTAAATTCTTCTTTCTCAGCCTTTTCAAAAAACTTTGGGAAGAAATTTTCAAGCAATTTATGGAACTCATAAAACTTAGTCAAATCAGTCTGACCATAAGCTGAAACTGTTTCTTTCTGAATTAATTGTGATAAAACTTCTGCATAAGCAAGATTGCGATTCTCTTTCATAACAACCCTTCTAATAATAAAAAATTTCTGGCGGAGATGTGGGGATTTGAACCCCAGCGCCGCTATTCACGACCTACCGCATTTCGAGTGCGGACCCTTCAACCACTTGGGTACATCTCCATATTAACCCTGTTATTTTATCATTTGACTAATTCTTTGTCAACAATAGCCATTACTTGATTTTTAATACAATAGTGTTATAATATCACGGAAGTGGTGATGCTAATGACTAAACTAAAAAACTTTTTTAAAAATGAAATTGTGCTGATACTGTCTTTTGTTTTGGCGGTTATTTCAGCATTTTTTATTACTCCTACCAAAGAATATTTTGAATATATTGATTTTCGCACTTTGGGGTTGCTTTTTTGCTTGATGTCTGTTATGGCAGGATTAAATAAGCTTGGTGTTTTTAAGTTTATTGCAGAAAAAATGCTTTCAAAGGTCAAGAGTGTTGCGGGACTTTCGCTTATTCTTGGTTTGCTTTGTTTTTTCTCATCAATGATAATCACAAATGATGTAGCACTCATAACATTTGTGCCATTCACGGTGACCGCATTAAAGTTATCAAGCAAAATGGACAAGCTAATATGGATTGTAACAATAGAAACTGTTGCTGCAAACCTTGGAAGTATGTTAACCCCTATCGGCAACCCACAAAACTTATATTTATTCTCTGCTTTTAATATGAGCATTGGTGATTTTATTAGCACCATTCTTCCCTATGCTTTATTGTCACTTATTCTTGTTATTATTTGTTGTTTTATGACAGGCAAAGGCAAAATTGAAACGCAGTTTGATAACAATAAAACTGATTTTTCAAAAATACATATTATCGTTTATTTGCTGATATTTATTATTTCATTATTGACAGTTTTCAGAGTAATTCCTTTTGAAATTACCGTTATTATCACTTTAGTTGCAATATTGATTTTTGACAGGAAGGTTCTTTTTAAAGTTGATTACAGTTTGCTTTTCACTTTTATTTTCTTATTTATTATTATTGGTAATCTTGGTGAAATAAAGCCTATTAGTGACTTTTTGAAAAGTATTGTAAATGGCAATGAAGTTTTAGTTGGTATTGCTTCAAGTCAGGTGTTTTCTAATGTACCTGCTGCCATTCTACTTTCAAAGTTTACTGAAAATGCCCACGATTTGCTGATTGGTGTCAATCTTGGTGGACTTGGTACTTTGATAGCATCAATGGCGAGTTTAATTTCATTTAAATTTGTAGCAAAAGAAAAAATTAATATGAGTAAATACATATTGATTTTCACTATTATAAATATTGTCTTTTTAATATTGAATTTAGTATTGTGGATAATAATTAAATAGCAAAAAGGGTATTCAGTTTGGAATACCCTTTAATTTTTTATGTTTTATTTGTGATAACGAAGTGAGCAGATGTCGTCGCCTTTTGCGATGCATTTTGGCAAGTCAAGAACTGCGCCATATTTTTCACCGATTCCGTGGTCACCGCACATTGCGATATCACAAAGAGTTGCGATTTCTTCGTCTGTGCAACCTGCTTTTTGCCAAGCTTTTACAAGTGGGCAATAGTGGAAATCGATTGAAAGTTTATCGTCTGTGCTTTCAAGAATTTTCATTTCAAAAACCATTTGTGCTGGTTTTGTGAAAAGAGTTTTACGAAGACCTATAAGGCTATCTGTTTTGCCTTTTTTAACAAGATTTGCGCCATGTGTGTGTCCGCAACGCTTAATTGCTGCACTACCAAAATCCCACCAATCAAGACCACGCTTACCTGCTTCATCACAAAGAAGATAGAGCCATAAAGCTCGGTGTTCAAGTTGTTCACGAACTGCTACAATCAATGGATTTTTGATTTTAGCATCATTTTTAACCTTACTCATTTATATCCTTCTTTTCTTTAATTTATTTCTTTTGACCATAATAAGCATTTGCGCCATGTTTACGGAGATAATGTTTATCTAAAAGTTCGTGTTGCATTGGCTTTATTTGTGGATTCATCAGAATATTATGCCAAGCCATAAATGCAAGTTCTTCTAATACAACCGCATTGTGAACTGCATTATGTGGGTCAGTTCCCCAAGTAAATGGGCCATGGCTATGAACGAGAACTGCGGGAATGTCATTTGGCTCTTTATTATTGAATGTTTCAATGATTACATTGCCAGTTTCAAGTTCGTATTTTCCACCGATTTCTTCCGGTGTCATTTTGCGTGTGCAAGGAATTTCGCCATAGAAATAGTCACCGTGAGTAGTACCGAGTGCAGGAATACCCATACCAGCCTGTGCAAAAGTTGTTGCCCAACGTGAATGTGTATGAACAACACCTTTGATATCAGGGAATGCGTTATAAAGTGCTACGTGAGTATCAGTATCAGACGATGGATTAAGGTCACCCTCAACTTTTTTACCAGTTTTAAGGTCAACAACAACCATATCTTCAGGTTTCATAGTATCATACTCGACACCTGATGGTTTGATTACCATTAAACCTTTTTCTCTATCAACACCTGACACATTACCCCAAGTGAATGTGATAAGTCCGTATTTTGGCAAAAGCATATTTGCCTCAAATACTTCTTGTTTTAACTGTTCAAGCATAAGTTACTCCTTATTTCAATTTCCAAGCAAGGTCAGCAAGGAACAAGTCTTTTTCGAGACCTGCAACTGTTGTATCCTTATTGATGTGAACAAATTCGATATCCATCATATTTGCCCAATCTTTCATCTGCTCTGCAGTAACATCATAGCTGAGAACAGTATGATGAGCACCACCTGCTGTAATCCAGCATTCAATTCCTGTTTCCAAATCGGGCATTGCTCTCCACATTACACGAGCAACAGGAAGATTTGGCATTTCCATAATAGGTTTAACACACTCAATATCTTGACAGATAAGACGAAGACGACCACCCATATCAACTAATGATACAACAATAGCACTACCTGCTTTGCCTTCGAAAACAAGACGAGCAGGGTCTTTTTCATTCATACCAATTCCAAGGTGATGTGTTTCAATTCTTGGTTTATCTGCTGCCATTGATGGACAAACCTCAAGCATATGAGCACCAAGGCTATATTCTTC
>CALEJD010000080.1 GCA_937898195.1 uncultured Clostridia bacterium
ACTGTCAACCCACCGGCATAACCGCCTGCGTGAAACAAATAATTAACACCCGTTTTTTTATCTACCCAAATTTCTGTTGAACCCATTTCCTGAGTATAAATTTTTATAAACCTTTTTTCTTTTGCCATTATTATATCCTCCACAAAGCCTTATTTGTCGAATTGATTATAACATATATATTGTTTAATTACAACTTTAATGTTAGGAAATCCGTTTGCCCGAAGGGCAACTTCGTTGTGCCGTAGGCACACTTCATTGCGTAGCACTTCGTTTGCCGTAAGGCAACTTCGTTTTGTGTCCGCGAGTGGGCAATGATGTCAAACGAAGTACTCGCTTTGCTCGTAACGATGTTGTGTCCTTGCATACACAAACACAAAAAGAAAGACACGATTTTCATCGTGTCTTTCTTTTTGAGAGTACGTCTCATTTTAGAACCTTAATTTGCTAATTTACAAATTATATGGTTTGAATCCGATAGATTTAACCGAGCTGTAAATAAAATAACGTTAAACGCCATATTTATAAAATTTTATTTCCTTGCTGCTTTTTCAGCTCTGATTTTTGCTGCGTGTGCTTTCTTTTCTGCCTCAACACGCTCTGCTTCTATACGAGCATCTTCCATGGTCTGTTCGTGTCTTGCTTTTGCCTCTTCATAAAGGCTTTCGATTTCTTCAAGTTTTGTATAGTTTTCAGCTTGAATCAAAAGTTTCTGTGCCTTTATTACAGGACGAGCAGCACGGGCATAAAGCGAATTTTCAGTTGTTGCATTTTTGATTTCTTTTTCAATAATGCTACGTTCTTTTTTAAGTTCTTTTATTTCCGCCTTGATATGAGCAATAGCATCGTTGTCTTTTTCATCATTAGCCTTGTAAAGTCTTGCATATGCTTCTTCAATTTTTGCAGAAATATCGTCTTCACGATTGAAGAGCTTATCAAAGATACTTGAATCAAATTCAATGATATTATTATTGAACTTTTTCTTTGCAACCTTTTGAGCATCAACAAAGTCTTTTGCAACGGAAACAGCATTCTTTCTGAATTCCTTTTCTTCCGGAGTACCGGTTGGGAGTGCTTTTGCATTTGCAAGCTCACTACTGTCAAAGTTATAAATTGCATCATAACCTAAAGAAGCCGTTTTCCTTGCCTGGTCAAGTTGAATTTTACCGAATGTTGTATCAAAACGAGCCATTTCTTCAAGAACCATCTTTGAAATTTCAATATCAACATTATACTGTTTTGCGGCATTATATTCTTTTTTTGCAACTTTCTTTGATGCCTTGTCTTTAGCTTGCTTGATTGCGAGTTTATATGCTTTGATGTCTTTTGGTTGAGCACATTCAAGTGCCTTTGCCTGTTTGATAATATCAATAGTTTCAACAAGGTCGCTGTCTTTAAGAATACCATTGCCATAGTCTTCAAACAATGCACGAATTTTAAGAACTTTAATAACACCCTGTTGCTTAACCTCCGTGAGGTCATAGAAGAAATAAGGAATGACATTCATTGCTGCACCTACAACAGATGCTGCGATTAAAACGCCAAAAATTGCTATAAATGTTTCCTTATGATAAAGAACATTGTAAACATTTGTTGGGTCATCAAGAGGACCTTCCTGTGCAATAATCAAAGGTAATAATTCCTGAAGTTTTTCTTCGTTAAAGCCAACCTTTTCATAGATTGCAGGCAGAACGGAGCTTGTAGCCATTGTAACAACACTACCGATAAGACCAACTGCAGCAAACATACCGTCAATTCTTTCGCCTGAAACATATTGCTGATAGTCACGGATATCACCGTTGATACTTGGCGAAAGGATATGTCCGAAAGCACCAACAAGAGCATTCATCCAAAGACAGATAAGAACAAGCCAAATCATAATGCTCATATCTGCATATTTTACTATAGGATAGATAGCACCGATGAAAACAATGTTTAATGTGTTTATGAGGAGAAGAGTTTTTCCTTTGCCTATTTTCTTAATTGAAAGTGGAGCTAAAAGCATACCCCAAAGAGATGCGTTACCATAAACGGTAGTAATAAGTGCATACTGACCTGCTGTACAAGCATGCTGGTAAGAATAGAGCCAGTTGAGAATATTGAAACAAGCACCTTCAAGGAAACCTAACCAACCTGCAAGTGATGTAATCCAAAAATACTTATTCTTTGTAACCTCACGAAGAGCATCCATAAACTTGATTTGAACAACGTGAGTTTTTGCCTGAATGATTCTCTCGTGAGTATTTGCATAAACAATAATACTGAGGAAAAGGCCCAAAATGAGAATTGGAACCCAAATATATCTGTAAATTCTGATGTCGTTAAGATTGCCTGTACCTATAAAATTCTTTGCAAAAAGTGGAATGATAATACCTGTAACTGATGGACCAAATGATTCAACAACTGCTTTGATAGATGAAACATTTGCTCTTTCCTGGGTATTAGGTGACAAAACAACCACATAATTGTAGTAAGCTTCATAAAGGAAATTATAGAAGAATTGGAAACCAATGTTGAAGAGAAGAACAACTACACATTTTGTTATCTGACTCTCCATTTTTTCATAAGGCATCCAGAAATACCCAATTGATAAAAGTACGGTTGGAATACCCATTGAAATCAAATATGGTCTGTATTTACCTTTTTTATTTCTTGTATTATCAACGATATATGCTCTTAACATTGTAAGAGGGAAGCTGATAACAACTGCAATAAGATATATGTAATACAGATTCATCGGCTCAATACCGATAGTATTACCAACGAAAACGTTTGTTGCAGATAAAAGCACAGATGAAACGCATTGAGTAATAAATCTGATACCCATACCGCCACCTGCAAGAGCTGCAATTTCTTTAATCGGCATATAATTGCCTAATGGTGGTGTTTTCCAGTATGTCTTCACATAAGAAAAGCCATCTTTAACTTTATTACCTAATTTCATATTTCCACTCTCCTAAATTCATTTTACAAAAGTATATCATTTTATACAGAACAAATCAACAACCATTTTTCTTTTCAAAATATCAGTTTTTAGATGATAACAGGAATCACTGCGAAGCATTGTATATCATCAATTCCGCACGAATTGCATATCATCAAAACAAAGTTTTGTATATCATCATTGCGAAAGTTTTTTGATACACGCTATGCGTGATGATATACAGTCCTACGGACTGATGAGATACAACAATGGCAATTTTGCCATTGTTGATGATATGCCATTGCTTTCGCAATGGATAAAAAAATTCCAAGTCCGAAGACTTGGAATTTTTTGGAGGTGGCAATCGGATTTGAACCGATGAATCAGGGTTTTGCAGACCCACGCCTTACCACTTGGCTATGCCACCTTATTAAATTTGATAAAAATAGGACACAAGAAACTGGGAGAATTCTGTGTCCTGTTTTTTATGGAGCGGATGACGAGGCTCGAACTCGCTACCTCCACCTTGGCAAGGTGGCGCTC
>CALEJD010000081.1 GCA_937898195.1 uncultured Clostridia bacterium
GTAATATGCGTGTTTACAAAGATGGCAAATACATTGACCCAATGACACTTTCAGAGCTTTTCTTTGCATAAGGAGAAATTAAATGGGTGGTTTCTTTGGCGCAGTCAGTAAGAATGATACGGTTTTAGACGTGTTTTTTGGTACTGACTATCACTCTCATCTCGGTACTCGTCGTGGTGGTATGGCCGCATTTGACAAAAATACCGGATTACAACGAAAAATTCATAAGATTGAAAATTCACCTTTCAGAACAAAGTTTGAGAATATTTCAAACCAAATGAAAGGTAATGCAGCTATAGGTTGTATCAGTGATTCTGATGCACAGCCTTTGCTCGTTCGTTCAAAATTAGGTTTATACGCAATTTGTATCATTGGACTTGTAAATAACAAAGAAAAGCTTGTTGAAGAGTATTTGTTCACAAATGGTGGGCATTTCGGTGCAATGACAAATGAAGGTATTAACTCAACAGAACTTGTCGCAGCAATTATAAATCAAAAGGATAGTTTTGAAGAAGGAATTGCATATGCACAAAGTCTTATTGACGGCACAGCTTCAATTTTGATTCTAACCGATAATGGTAAGATTATTGCAGCTCGTGACAGATTAGGTAGAATTCCCGTTTTAATTGGTGTTCGTGAAGATGGTTACTGTGTTTCATTTGAAGATTTTGCATATAAAAAGCTTGGATATTCTGATTATAAAGAATTAGGACCAGGTGAAGTCATCGAACTTACATCAGATAGTGCAAGAATTCTTCGTGAAGCAGGTAAAAATATGAAAATCTGTGCATTTTTATGGTCTTATTATGGATATTCAACATCTTGCTACGAAGGTGTTAATGTAGAAGTAATGAGATATAAAAATGGTAAGATTATGGCTGAACGAGACCGTGAAAACGGTGTTGCACAAGATATAGATTATGTAAGTGGTGTTCCTGATTCTGGTACTCCACACGCTATTGGATATGCAAATGAAAGTGGTATTCAATTTGCCCGTCCATTTATTAAATACACACCAACATGGGCAAGAAGTTTTACTCCTTCAAATCAAAACGAGCGTAACAGAGTTGCTAAAATGAAACAAATACCTGTTCACGACTTAATTCAAGACAAAAAATTGCTCTTTGTTGATGATAGTATTGTTCGTGGCACTCAACTTCGTGAAACTGTTGAATTTCTTTATGAAAATGGTGCAAAAGAAGTTCATATTCGTTCTGCGTGTCCACCAATAATGTACGGATGTAAATACTTGAATTTCTCTCGTGCTACATCAGACATGGAACTTATCGCCAGAAGCACTATTGTTGAGCTTGAAGGTGAGAAAGGACTGAAATACATTGATGAATATATTGATTCATCAACTGAGCGTGGTAAAAATCTACGCAATGCTATTTGTGAAAAACTTCATTTCACATCACTTGAATTCCAGTCTATTGATGGAATAATTAAAGCAATTGGACTTCCGGCAGAATGTATTTGTACTTATTGCTGGAATGGTAAAGGCTAATAAAATAATACAGGAGATTGTAATATGGAACACAAAAACTCATTTTCTGCAAGCTATGCAGCTGCAGGCGTTGATATTACTGCTGGTTATAAATCAGTGGAATTAATGAAAAAACACGTTGCAAGAACTCGTAATGAGGGTTCTGTTGATGACGTAGGTGGTTTTGGCGGATGCTTTGACCTTAGCTGTGTTGCAGGAATGGAACATCCTATTTCTGTTTCTGGTACTGACGGTTGTGGTACAAAAGTTAAATTAGCTATTCTTATGGACAAGCATGATACAATCGGTATTGACGCAGTCGCTATGTGTGTTAACGATATCATCTGTGTTGGTGCAAAGCCTTTATTTTTCCTTGACTATATAGCTTGTGGCAAAAATTTTCCTGAGAAGATTGCTGAAATTGTTGGCGGTGTTGCTGAGGGTTGCGTTCAGTCAGGTTGCGCTCTTATCGGTGGCGAAACTGCAGAGCATCCTGGACTTATGCCTGAAGAAGATTATGACCTTGCAGGTTTTGCAGTAGGTGTTGTAGATAAACCAAAAATGATTGATAATAGCAAGATGGCTGCAGGTGATGTGGTTATTGCTCTTCCATCAACTGGTATCCATTCAAACGGCTTTAGCTTATGCCGTAAAGTGTTTGATATTGATAACAATAACCCTGAACTCTATGTTGAACGTGATGAATTAGGTGGCAAGAGTATTGCCGAAGCTTTACTTGTTCCTACAAAGATTTATGTTAAACCTGTTCTTGCTCTACTTGAAAAAGTAAATGTAAAGGGCATTTCACATATTACAGGCGGTGGATTCTACGAAAATATTCCACGTTCAATTCCTGATGGACTTTGCGCGAAGATTGACAAATCTGCTGTTAAGGTGCTTCCAATCTTTGATGTTATTTCAAAATGGGGCAATATTCCCGAACGCGATATGTTCAATACATATAATATGGGTGTTGGTATGAGCATCGTAGTTCCTGCTAATGAAGTAGAAACTTCTCTTTCTATTCTTAAAGAAAATGGTATTGACGCCTATGTAATCGGTGAAATCATCGAAGGTGACGAGAAGGTAATATTATAATGTGTAAGAAAATAGTAGTCCTTGTTTCAGGCGGTGGCACAAATCTCCAAGCACTTATTGATGCTGAAAAAAGAGGTGAGTTAGGTAACGGAAAGATTACTTGTGTAGTCGCTTCTAAAGCTGATGCTTATGCTCTTACCCGTGCTGAAAATAATGGAATTAAAACAAGAACACTCATAAGAAAAGATTACCAAGATATTGCATCATATAGTTGTGCTATGCGCGATTTACTTATTGAAGAAAAAGCAGATTTAATCGTATATGCAGGGTTTATGACAATTCTTGATAAAAATGTCTGTGATGCTTTTCAAAACAGAATGATTAATGTGCATCCTGCACTTATTCCTTCTTTTTGTGGAAAAGGTTATTATGGATTGCATGTTCACGAAGAAGCACTAAAAAAAGGTGTAAAAGTATCAGGTGCTACTGTTCATTTTGTAACTGCAGAATGTGATGCAGGTCCAATTATCTTGCAAAAAGCAGTTGATGTTATGAACGATGATACACCTGAAACATTACAGAAAAGAATCATGGAACAAGCTGAATGGAAGATACTTCCAAAAGCTGTGCAACTTTTCTGTGATGATAAAATTGTAGTTGAAAACGGTAAAACAAATATATTATAATCGGAGGATTTTTCAAATGGAAATCAAGTCACTTGAAAATGAACTTAATTCTCTCGCTTATCATGGCAGAGGAATTATCATCGGTAAAAGCGTAGATGGTAAAAAAGCAATTACTGCTTATTTTATTATGGGTAGAAGTGTTAACAGTCGTAACAGAGTTTTTGTTGCTGAAGGTGATGCTATGCGTACAAAAGCATTTGACGAGTCAAAAATGACAGACCCACATCTTATTATTTATTATCCTGTAAGAGTTCTCGGTAATAAAACTATTGTTACTAATGGCGACCAGACAGATACTATCTATGAGCTTATGGATAAGCAAATGACTTTTGAACAAGCACTTCGTACTCGTGAATTCGAAGATGATGCTCCTAACTACACACCCCGTATTTCAGGTATTATCCATCACGAAAATGGCGAAATGAATTATGCAATGTCAATTCTTAAATCAGCTGACGGTGACGGTTCATCATGCCAGAGATATACATATGCTTATTCAAATCCTCTTGCAGGTCGTGCAAAGTTTATTCACACATATAAAGCTGACGGAAATCCACTTCCAAGCTTTGAAGGTGAACCAAAAACTCTTGAATTACCTGACGTTGGCATTGATACAATGACTGATATCATTTGGAAAAATCTTAATGAAGATAACAAGGTTTCACTTTTTGTTAGATATATTGATTTAGAAACAAATGAAGTTGAAACAAGAATTGTTAATAAAAATGTATAAGGAGATTGAAAATGAAAGAATTTGAACTTAAATATGGTTGTAACCCTAACCAGAAACCATCAAAAATATATATGGAAGATGGTTCAGAGCTTCCTATTGAAATCCTTAACGGCAGACCAGGATTTATTAATTTCCTTGATGCATTCAATTCATGGCAGCTTGTAAAAGAAATAAAAGATATTTTAGGTATGCCTGCTGCAACGTCATTCAAACATGTTAGCCCTACATCTGCGGCTGTTGGTGTTAAACTTCCTGATTCACTCAAAAAGGCTTGCTTTGTTGACGATATCGAAGACCTTGACGATTCTCCACTTGCTTGTGCTTATGCAAGAGCAAGAGGTACTGACAGAATGTCATCATTCGGTGACTGGATTGCTCTTAGTGACGAATGTGACGCTACAACAGCAAAGCTTGTTGCTCGTGAAGTTTCTGATGGTATTATTGCTCCTGGTTATTCTGCAGAAGCACTTGAAATACTTAAGGGCAAAAGAAACGGTAACTATAATATTGTAGAAATTGATGCAAACTATGTTCCTGCCGTACAGGAAAAGAAACAGGTTTTTGGCATCACATTTGAGCAGGGTAGAAATAATTTCAGAATCGACGAAGAGCTTCTTTCAAATATGGTTACTGAAAATAAAGAATTCCCTGAAGAAGCAAAACGCG
>CALEJD010000082.1 GCA_937898195.1 uncultured Clostridia bacterium
GATTATGAAGGTAGCGGTCAATCAGTTATGGAAATGAGTCACCGCTCAAAAGTTTATGATTCAATTATTAAAGGCGCAGAGCAACTTCTTCGTGAGCTTTATAACATTCCTGAAAACTATAAAGTTCTCTTTTTACAAGGTGGTGCTTCAACACAGTTTGCAGCTATTCCTCTTAACTTTATGAATAAAAATGGTAAAGCAGATTTTGTTATCACAGGTCAGTGGGCAAAAAAAGCATACCAAGAAGCACAGAAATAT
Source organism: uncultured Clostridia bacterium (assembly GCA_937898195.1). Taxonomy (GTDB): domain Bacteria; phylum Bacillota; class Clostridia; order Oscillospirales; family Acutalibacteraceae; genus Fimenecus. The sequence continues at coordinate 259 of CALEJD010000082.1, forward strand.
GGTGAATGTAAGGCAGTAGCATCTTCAGCTGACAGAACATTCTCATACATCCCAAAACTCGATAAAAATGAATTTACAAAAGATGCAGACTATTTCTATATTTGTATGAACAATACAATTTATGGCACAGTTTATCACGAGTTTCCTGACACTGGCGATGTTCCACTTATTGCAGATATTTCTTCATGCTTCCTTTCAGAACCACTTGACATTTCAAAATTTGCAATGGTTTATGGTGGCGCACAGAAGAATGTAGCACCTGCCGGTCTTACAATTTGCATTATTCGTGAAGATATGCTTGGTAACGCTCGTGATATCACACCAACAATGCTTAACTATCAGATTATGGCTGACAACGATTCTCTTTATAACACTCCACCCTGCTATACAATTTATATTTGCAAGCTTGTTCTTGAATGGCTTAAAGAAAATGGTGGTCTTGAAGCTATGAAAGAAAGAAATGTTAAGAAAGCTAAAATTCTTTATGATTTCCTTGACAACAGCAAAATGTTTAAGGGTACAGTTGTTCCTGAAGACCGTTCACTTATGAATGTTCCTTTTGTTACTGACAGCGAAGAATTAAATGCTAAATTCATTAAAGAAGCAACAGAAGCTGGTTTTGTTAATCTTAAAGGTCACCGTTCAGTTGGTGGTATGAGAGCATCAATTTATAACGCAATGCCAGTTGAAGGTGTAGAGAAACTCGTTGAATTTATGGCAGAATTTGAAAAAGCAAATTCATAAGGAGCAAAATATTATGTATAACATTTTAACTTTAAATAAAATTTCAGAAACAGGTCTTTGCAAATTCAGCAACGAATATAACTGTTCAACTGAAATGGCAAACCCAGATGCAATTCTTGTTCGTTCAGCATCTATGCACGAAATGACTTTCGAAGAAAACACTCTTGCTATTGCGAGAGCAGGCGCTGGTGTTAACAATATTCCAATTGACAAATGCAGTGAAGCAGGTATAGTTGTATTCAATACTCCTGGTGCAAACGCAAATGCGGTTAAAGAGCTTGTGCTCACAGGACTTTTCCTTTCATCAAGAAAAGTTATTCCTGCTATTGACTGGGCAAAGACTCTTAAAGGCAATGGCGACACAGTGCCAAAAGATGTTGAAAAAGGCAAGAGTGCATTTGCAGGTCCTGAAATCAAAGGCAAAACTCTTGGTGTTATCGGCCTTGGCGCTATTGGTATACTCGTTGCAAACGCAGCAGCTGCACTTGGAATGAAAGTAATTGGTTATGACCCCTTCCTTTCAGTCACACAAAGTATTACTCTCAATCATCACGTTAAACTCACAGATAATCTTAACACTATTTATACCGAAAGTGACTATATCACTCTCCACTTACCGCTTAATGATAATACCCGTGGACTTATCAATGCTGAAACAATTGGTATTATGAAAGATGGCGTGAGAATTCTCAACTTTGCTCGTGGCGAATTGGTTGATACAGCAAATATTATTGAAGCACTTGAAAATGGCAAGGTTTCTGCTTATGTTACTGATTTCCCTAACGATGCTGTTATTGGTGCAACAGGTGTTATTGCTATTCCACACTTAGGCGCATCAACTCCTGAATCAGAAGACAATTGTGCAGTTATGGCAGTAGAGCAAGTTGCTGACTATCTTGAAAATGGTAGTATTGTAAATTCAGTTAACTACCCTGCTGTAGAGCTTGCTCCTAGTGAGAAACACCGTATTACAATCATGCACAAAAACATTTCAGGTATTGTTAGTAAGATTACCTCGGGACTTGCAAATGAAGATGTAAACATTGATAATATGGTAAACAAATCAAAGGGCGAATATGCTTATACTGTTATTGACTCAGATACAGAAGCATCAGCAGAAGCAATAAATGCACTTAAAAAGATTAACGGAATTATTAGAATCAGAGTTATTAAATAATTTAACAAAGCGAAAGACCTACTCGTTTGAGTAGGTCTTTTTTATTAAAATTCGCAAATACTGTTTTCTATGAATCGCGCATCAGAGTATTTCTCGGCACCTGATTCAAAGATTCCATAAACGTTATTGTTTTTAATATCAATTCCTTCTAGCATTGGCGGCAAAGTCTTTTTATCTATTTGCGCATTTTCGCACAAAAAATATATTGGCACTATTTTGTCATTAACCATATAAGAATATGTACTTTCAGCAGAAACAACGTCTTTATAAGTGTGCAAATACGAATAGTTTTTTCTGCCATAAGATACGCTCAAAACAAACTTTCCATCACTTAGTCTTGATATCCCCTGAACTCTGTTTGGAACAGCAAGAGAAAATTCTGGAATTGATATATCTTTATTTGATTTATTAAATTCCAATGAAGATATTTTATATGCATTCACTCTCGCAAAACTTACTTCAAGTGGTGACATCATAATGTGGTGTGATTCATCAGTATTATAATCTCCATCATTTGTGTAAAACTCACCAACATACAAGTACTTTCCATCACAGTTCAAATATGAGCAATTAACATCAGTATAAATAAATTCATTTAGAATAATGTTATGATAATCACCAAGATTAACAATTTTTTTGATTTCAACCCTTGAAACTGATTTATTACAGGTTATATACAAATATGTGCCATCATCGCCAATGCCACCTACGTGTCCTGTAAAAGATTTTCCATTTTCATCAAGCAAATTAATCGTTTTAATGCGTTTATTGGTTTCTGCGTCTATTAAGGCTAAAATAGAAGACTTTTCAGAATGATAATATGAAATAAAATATACGTTTAGTTTTTCGCAATAACAAAATCCCTGTGGTATATAACCACTTTTTGTTTCAGGTATTTTGGCAATAGCTAAATAATTTGAAAATGAATTATTTGAATAATTAAATCTTTCACAAAAGCGACCAATTGTTTCATCAGCATTTGCAATAAACTTACTATAAAAATTAGCTTGTTTGGGTGCCCCAGCACCACTAATATAGACAGAAAGAAAAAAGGTCAAACTGCATAAAATCATTATAAAGATAAATTTTAACCTAAATTTAATAAGACTCTTTGTGGATGACATCTCAACTATCACCATTTTCTTTTACAGTATGAATTATTTCCGAATAATTGCGTTTTATATCAAGTCGGTCATAGAACTTTTTAATACGAAGATTAACTCTAAACTCCCTATCACAATTAGTGCAATAAAAAACTCCCCTAAATGACTGATTCATAAATTTCCACTTTTTCAAGGTTTCGACTTTGCCACCACATATATCACAATAGCAATTAAACAAATTTTTATCAATAAGTGGGTCATTTTTACTTTTAATTACATAAGGTTTAAACGCTAGACGAGCATAAAAATCTGCATCACAAATCTTTATAAACTCATTAAGTTTTTCTTTATTATATACCTTTTTAAAGCATTCCGCACTTAAAAGGCTGTCATCTAAAGCTCTGTGATGTGGATACTTTTCAGCGTCAATTTGGAGGCACTCAGCTGCATATGATAACCCTGCTTGTTGCACATTTTCCATATCAATAAAGCACTGACAATATCTTTGTAAATCTGCATATTGTTTAATAAAATCAATTTTATCTTTTTTAAGAAAGCACTTGAAGTTAGTGAGCATTGTTCTGATATCGGTATCGCCCCAAGTCATAACAATAGCATCATCACCCACCCATTTTTCAAGCAAAGTAATGGCCTCTTTAAATGGTTTTCCGCCAAACACATCTTCATTTGTAATATGAGTTAAATCTTTTATTCTTGTGCGTAATTTTTTAGAAACAGCTGGTTTAATAAGTTCAGAATATGTATCAACAATTTCAAGTTCATCGTTAAGTTTGACTGCACCGATTTCAATTATTTCATTGACAAATTTTTGAGTGGATTTCATATATGCGTTATTCCACTCTAAATCCATAATTATATAGTTCATAAATCACCGTTAATCTATTTTTATTATATCTGAATATTTCTTTATGCCTTCACCCGTCAAAGAGTTTTGAGCCCATTCTCTGTCAAATAACGGATTGTTAAATTCAATATCAAGTAAAGGTCTTAAAACAAATTCACGTTCAAACATTCTTGGGTGTGGTAAAATGAGTGAAGGTGTATTATACTTTTCGTCTTCATATAATAACAAATCAATATCAATTACTCTTGGTCCGTTTTTTATATTTCTTATTCTGCCAAGACCTGCTTCAATACCAAGACAAGCACCAAGAACGTTTTGTGCTGTCAACTCAGTTTCAATCTCAACTGCAATATTTAGAAAATCATCCTGTTCTGCAAATCCAACAGGGTCAGTTTCATAGACTTTTGATATAGATGAGACATTTGTTGTTGGCAATAGATTTAAGGCAATTAAAGCACTTTTTAGATTTTCTTCGCGGTTGCCTATATTTGTACCTATGCCTAAATACGCTTTACTCATTCTCTTTTCCTTTCAATTTGAACTGCAACATAGTCAAACTCTGCTTTAATTGGTGCTTCTGGTTTCATAACTGTAATTTTAATTACTTGAATTTTCTCATATTCTTCAAATAAGGCATCAATTATTCTTTGTGCTACCCTTTCAATTAAATCATCTTTTTGACTTTGAGCAACTCGTCTGACTGTTTTAATCATTTTTGCATAACTTACTGTATCATCCACATTATCAGTTGTGCACGGATTAGTTAAATCAACACCCGCTTCAATATCAAAGATAAAATTTTGCCCTTCCACCTTTTCTTCTGGGTTAACACCGTGATAGCAAAACAATTTAAGGTTTTTAATAATTATTTTATCCATATTATCCCCTTACAATTGCATCAGCCATTTTTAAAGCCAATGCATTTTCTCTAGCATTATGAACTCTAACAAAGTCCGCACCATTTGTTACTGCTAAAACATTTGCAGATATAGTTCCATAAACTCTATCATAGCCATCAGTATTTGTAGTTTCACCGATAATTCTCTTTGATGACAAAGCCACTAAAAGTGCATTATCGTTTTTTATTGATTTAAGATTTTTTAAAAGTTCAATGCTTTGTTCAGTTGTTTTTCCAAACCCAACACCTATGTCAAGCATTATTTGGTTATTGGGAATGCCATATTTTTCACAATTATCCTGAATATCAATAAAAAACGCTTTAACTTCTTCAACAATACTGTTCTTATACTTAGGAACAAAGTCCGAATTACCGCCGCCTGTATGCGTAATTATCCAACCTGCATTATGCTCTTTTATAACACTAGCCATTTCACTTGAAAAAGCACCAGATACATCATTGATTATTGATGCACCATTCTGCAACGCATATTCTGCAACAACTGGATAAAATGTATCAACTGATATTACCGCTTTTGTTTCATTATAGAGATATGGCAAATATTTCTTAATGATTTCTAATTCTTCATCTGCACTAATTATTTTGTGACCTGGACGGGTAGATTGAGCGCCAATATCAATAATATCTGCACCATCATTAAGCATTTCTTTTGTATGCTCTAACGCTTTCTCTATTGTGTTATATTTTCCACCATCATAAAACGAATCATCAGTAACGTTCAAAATGCCCATGATATAGGTTTTATTCCCTAATTCAAATTCAAAATTTTTACCTTTAAACATCATTTTATACCTAAAAGTGTCATTACTTCCGCTCTGGTTCTTGCATCTTTTTTCATTGTACCGCGCAAAGCAGATGTCTGTGTTTTTGAACTCGCCGCACGAATACCACGCATTGTCATACAGAGATGCTCAGCTTCAACAACTACTGCAACACCCTGTGGTTGCATTTCTTTTTCAATAAAATCAGCAATTTGCGCAGTTAATCTTTCTTGAAGTTGTGGACGACGAGCATAAGAGTTTACTATTCTTGCAAGTTTTGATAATCCAATAACTAAACCATTGTCATTAGGAATATATGCAATATGAGCTTTACCTACAAAAGGCAAAAAGTGATGTTCACACATTGAATACATTGGAATATCTCTAACAATAACAATCTCATCACTTTGTCCTTCGTGAAACATTTTAAGATGTTTTGTTGGGTCTTCTTCTAAACCAGAGAATATTTCTTCATACATATTAGCAACACGTTTTGGTGTTTCCTGAAGACCTTCTCTATCAGGGTCTTCCCCTATTGCAATTAAAATTTCTCTGAATGCTCTTTCAATTCTTTCTTTATCCACTAAAATCAACCTTCTTTAAAAATAATGCAAATATACTGTAAATCATCGTCTGAATAATATTCAACTGCATCTGTTTTTAAGTTTCTGCCAGATTTTTTTACCGCAGAACCTACATATTCAAAAAACTGTGCATTATCATTTATTGAATTAATCGCTCTATCATAATCAACTTTATTTTTAAAACAAAGTTCAACAGTATTTCTACCAGTTTTAAGCACTCTTGCACTTGGTTCAGTAAACTGTGAAAAATGATAAAACGTGTGCGCATAAGTACCGTTTCTCACTGAATAATTAAAATATGTACCATAACAATTATTTTCTGATGGTTCTAAATTTGAATGGTCACGTGATATTTGCTCATCAGTTACATTAAAATACATATAACTTGGTACATTAGATTCATCGTTGTCATTCCAAGTAACATCAAGATGATAATTTTCATTATTAAGTTTAACAATATTCCACATATGTGGTTCTGTTTCACCATCAGCAGTTCCATCGCCAATAATGAGATAATTATATATTTCAGATTTGTCAAGCAGAATCTGCATTGCTCTGGCATAGCCCTCGCAAACTGCTCTGCCATTAATCAATGTATTATGTACAGAAGCGCCTACATTACCAAAAGTGTCCATATCATATACTGTGTTTTTACAGATATAGTCATGAAAAAACAGTTCTTTTTCATAATCAGTTACACAAAAGCTTGCTTGACTTAAAATCTCGTTAATCTTATTATTTAATTCTGTTGTATACTTAATTGCTTCATCTTGCGTATAAGAATAATTCGGCTTGAAAACAACTTTGTTGCCATAATTAAAATACTTATAATCTGTTTTTAACCAAAATATTTCAGGATTATCATATAAAATAGCGGTAAAAACATCTGATAAAGCTTCATCGTCGATTTTCAAAGTGCATTTTTCATCAAAATTCTTTACTGACGCATACATTGTTATATAGGCATCTTTACCAGCGTCATCTAATTGATTATAGTAATGCATACTTTTCCAACCAAACTCAGTGTTATAATCAATGGTCGGTTGGTTTGATATTTCAACATCTTCAAATGGATTGCTATTAAAAATAAAAAGCCCTGCAACACAAGCAATAATTATCAATATTAATTTCAGTGAATTTTTCATTTAATCACCTTATTTAACAGTCGGTAAGAATTTCTCTTCTGCCTTAGAATAAATAATCAAATTATCAATCTTTTCTGAATAATCAATAACTGAAATATTAGTTTTACAACTATTTACAAAGTTTTCAAACAGTTTTTGAGAGTTCTCGGTATATTTAGGAACAAGAATTGAATTAATCACATCACAAATTATACTTGAACGGGTATTATTGTCGCTTATTACAAGATATTTCATTATATAATCATCTGATAAAATTTGTTTTCCTTCTTTTAATTCAAGATTAAAATCAAATGAATGATAATCAACTAGTTTTAAAACATTTATAGAAATATCATCAAAAAGTGAGAGAATATCACACAACTGTGTTCTGCTACACACAATATACTTTTCAACTTTAGTATCAAAATTAGCACTTAAAGCATCAGTTATACCATCAACTGATTTTTCTCTATAAATATCTTCAAAAGTTTCATTTTCATTAACCAAATCACTATCATCATAGCAAGAAATGTTCATATATGATTGTTCAAAATCTGTATCAATCAAAGAAACAAAATCAAGATTACCGTCTTTTTCACAAATCAGAAGAATTTTTGATTTAGCAGTTATTTGTGATAATGATATGTTGTCTTGAACACTACTTTCTGTATTTTCAACTGGTTGAGTTGTTGTTTTTCCTGTAAGATTATTGATATCAAAATCAATCGAACGCATAAACATAACGACAGAAACAACAGACAAAATAAGAATAAATAGCGCAAATGCGATTATAAAGTATTTTATCGATTTAGAAGATGTGTTTTTATCAAAAACATTATTATTTTTAAACATTATAACTCCAAAATAAATATTTTATTTAGTATACCACATAATCATACCATAAACAATATTTTAAAATAAAAAAAGAGCTTCAATGAAGCTCTTTTTTTTAGTCTTCTCGTGTAAAATGATATTTAAACTCGCCTTCACCAAATGCTTCTGTGCTATCTGATGCTTTTAACAAAACTGTAACTGTTTGAAGAATAAGTTTAAAATCAAGCCACAAACTATATTTTTCAATATACATTAAGTCAAGAACAAGCTTATCTTTAGGTGACGTGTTATATTTACCAGCAATTTGTGCGTAGCCTGTAAGACCACCTTTAACTCTAAGTCTATAAGCAAACTCAGGAAGGTCTTCTGTATATTTATCAACGTTTTCAATCATTTCTGGACGTGGCCCAACAACGCTCATCTCACCCTTAATGATATTAATGAGCTGTGGTAATTCGTCAATTCTGAACTTACGGAGATATTTACCAACTTTTGTAATTCTATCGTCATCAGAAGTAACAGACTTATTGATGCTACCTGCTTCTTTCATTGTACGGAATTTATAAACTTTAAAGAGTTTACCACCCTTTGTTGCCCTTGTCTGACGGAAGAAAACATGTCCACCGTCTTCAAGTTTAATAAGAGCCGCACAAAGAAGCATAACAGGGCTTAAAACAAGCAAACCAAGACCTGAAATGATAATATCCATTGTTCGTTTTACAACTTTTTGTTCCAATGTCAAGTCACGGACAACTGCTGATACAAGAGGTTTGTCGTCAAGCACAGCCGCTTTAGCGCCCAGCATAACAACGTCATTCATTTCAAAGTTATAATAAATGTTCTTGTTCTTCGCATAGCAATATTCATTTAAAAGTATTTTTTCTTTTGCAGGAATATCGTAAAGGAAAATAGTATCGTGGTCATTGATAATGTCAAATACATCTTTTGAAGAATAATGAACCATTTCAGTAACATTATACTGTTTTTTGTACTTTACAATTTTAGGCATAATACTGTTTAATGATTCAAGAGAACTTGTAATCACACAACATTTTTCAGGTGAATTAATTGTAAAATAAACATAGTTACCAAAATATGCAGAGAAAATAATTAAAGCAACCTGAATAATCATTACAAGCACAAGCAAATGTGGTGCTTCATAAACAAATCGGGAATTATTATTCTCGTTAACATTCATTATGCAAAGCTGCAAATGAGTAACAACATCAGTTATAAGTGTTGCAAGTGAAATAGACATAACAATTGGTTTGCTCTTAAGTCGCCCTATTAAATAGCCACCATAAACAGCAATAAGTGCTGCTTCAAGAACACAGAATGTAACAAATGTTACTGCTGCTGTTCTTGACGGATGCAAAATCCATTCAAACTTTGTGCCAAAAATCACAAAAAATGTGCCAATAAGTAATACATATAATGTTGCTTTCAATACAAAAACAACAGATTTTTGAAATTTATTTAATAAACCCATATTTGCCTCCAAAAGGATTACAATATACTATGGTCATTTTACTTTAAACACCACTATTTGTCAATATTTTACAAGATACTGTAATAATTGTGTCATTTTTATATTGCCCAGTTTAATTGCTATTTTTAATTCTTTTAGTATTTAACTTTTTGATATCATCAATAGTTATTTGTGAAAGAACTATTCCAATAAAAATCAGAACACACCCAGCGTATCCCCTGCCACTCATCATTTCATGCAAAATCAAAGCGCCACCAATTGCGCTGAACACAGATTCAGTTGAAAAAACAATTGAAGCAAATGTTGGGTCTGCATTTTTTTGACCTAAAATCTGGCAAGTATAAGCTACGCCAACAGACATTAAACCACCATAAAGAATTGGAACACCTGCTTCTTTGATAGCAGAAAATTCGATTACTTCGGTAAAAATCGCAAATAACATACTTAAAATACCACAAGTAAAGAACTGCACCATACTGAATTTTAACGCGCTTATTGTATTTACAAACTTATCAACAACAAGAATATGACCTGCCCAGAAAAAAGCACCCACAATAAGAACAATATCACCAATGCCAAAAGAAACCTTATCACCTGTCATACATAAGAAAAACAATCCAACAACGGCAAAAATTGCTCCAAAGAATGTGAGTATACTTGTTTTCTTACCCATTACAAAACGAATAAGTGGTACTAACACTATGTAAAGTCCAGTCAAAAATCCAGCTTTTCCTGCACTACCTGTAAACACAATTCCAAATTGTTGTAATGATGAGGCAATGAATAGAATTATACCAGCCAATATACCTGTCCAAAAAGTTTTGAAAAATTTCTTTTTATTAAATTCTTCTCTTTCAAAAATAAGAATTACTGGTATCAAAGAGCAAGCACCTAACAGAAATCTAACACCGTTAAATGTAAAAGCGCCAACATAATCAGCGCCAACTCTTTGTGCCACGAAGGCAAAGCCCCAGATTATTGCTGTTAAAAAAAGTAATGAAGTTGATTTAATTTTATCTTTCATTTTTACACCTACAATATATAAGCCACGGGTTTCCCGTGGCTTAGTATTTTATATTGCTTTTTTATTTGCCTTGCCAATATTCTTTGATGTTAAAATATTAGGCTTTCTATTTTCATCACGAACAACTTCTGGTTCAGCACCATTTTCAACGCAATCACGAGTAATGATAACTTTTGAAATAGTATGTGCAGACGGTGTTTCATACATAATCGGCATCAAAACAGATTCCATTATACCACGAAGTCCACGAGCACCAGTCTTCTTTTCAAGAGTTTTTTCGGCGATTGCAACCAATGCATCATCAGTAAATTCAAGTTCAACATCATCCATCCGGAACAACGCTTTAAACTGCTTTAACAATGCATTTTTAGGTTCAGAAAGAATTCTGATTAAGTCTTCTTTAGAAAGTTGTTGTAACGCTGTTATTACAGGAACACGTCCAACCAATTCAGGAATAAGACCGAACTTAACCAAATCTTGAGCAATTACTTTTGAATAGATATCTTCAAGTTCAAGTTCTGCTTTATTTTTAATTTCAGCACCAAAACCAAGAGCAGAATTACCTGTACGCTTTTCAACTATTTTTTCAATACCGTCGAAAGCGCCACCACAAATAAAGAGAATGTTTGATGTGTCAATTTGAATAAACTCTTGTTGTGGATGTTTTCTTCCACCCTGTGGTGGTACATTTGAAACAGTTCCTTCAAGTATTTTCAAAAGTGCTTGTTGAACGCCCTCGCCGCTTACATCACGTGTGATTGATGGATTCTCACTCTTTCTTGCAATCTTATCAATTTCATCAACATAGATAATTCCATGTTCTGCTTTTTCAACATCAAAATCAGCAGCCTGAATAAGCCTTAAAAGAATGTTTTCTACATCTTCACCAACATATCCTGCTTCAGTAAGTGTTGTTGCATCGGCAATAGCAAAAGGAACATCAATAATTTTTGCAAGAGTTTGTGCGAGCACAGTTTTACCAACGCCAGTTGGACCTAAAAGAACAACATTGCTCTTTTGAATTTCGACATCAGTATCGCAACCGTGATAAATTCTCTTATAATGGTTATAAACAGCGACACTCAAAGCTTTTTTAGCTTCAGCCTGACCAACAACATATTCATCAAGTTTCGCTTTAATATCTTGTGGTTTTGGTAAAACTTTTTCTTCGAGTTTAACTTTTTTACCTGATGGTTGGTAACTTCTTTCAGCATTTTCATCAATAATGCCCATACAAAGTTCAATACATTCATCACAGATATAAACACCAGGACCAGCAATGAGCTTTTCAACTTGTTCCTGAGTTTTTCCACAGAAAGAACATCTTACATTTCTTTCTTTATCGTTTTCTCTAGCCATAAATTAGCTCCTTATCTCTTGTAGAAAACCTTATCTACAATACCATAATCCATTGCTTCCTGTGCTGAAAGCCAATTATCACGCTCTGTATCAAGAGCAATCTGTTCAATTGGTTTTCCTGTGTTTTCTGCAAGGATTTTGTTGAGTTTTTCTCTAGTTCTGAGAATGTGTTCAGCAGCAATTTTGATATCACTTGCCTGACCTTGTGCGCCACCTAATGGTTGGTGAATCATAATTTCACTATTTGGAAGAGCAAATCTCTTTCCCTTTGCGCCTGATGAAAGCAAGAATGCGCCCATACTTGCTGCCATACCCATACAAATAGTTGAAACATCACACTTGATATATTGCATTGTGTCATAAATTGCAAGTCCTGCTGAAACTGAGCCACCTGGACTATTAATATAAAGGCTTATATCTTTTTCGCTATCCTGTCCCTCAAGATAAAGTAACTGTGCAACAACCAAAGATGCGGTTGCATCATTAACCTCATCTGACAAAACGATGATTCTATCATTTAAGAGTCTTGAAAAAATATCGTATTGTCTTTCACCCCTGTTTGTTTGTTCAACAACGTATGGTACAAGTGCCATAATATAACCTCCATTCAAAACTTATGAAAAGCATTAAAGAATTGCCCCTTAAATTATTGGACAATTCTTCAACACTTAAACTTTTATTCAGCATCTGTTGCTTTTTTTGTTGTCTTTTTTGCTGCTGGTTTTTTAGCTAGTGTTTTTTCAGCAGTTTCTTTCTTTGCTGTTGTTTTCTTAGCAGCAGGTTTTTTCTCAGCAGTTTCTTTCTTTTCAGCTGTCTTCTTAGCTGTTGCTTTTTCTTCAGTAATTACAGCATTTTCTTTTACGAATTCAACAGCTTTTCTTGATGTGATGTCATCTTTGAGTGCATCAGCAGAAATTGATTTCTTAACTGCATCAACGTCCATATTATACATCTTTGCAAGTCTGTCATATTCAGCTGCGATATCATCATCAGTTGCTTGAATCTTTTCAGCTTTAACGATTTCTTCAAGAGCAAGCTGAAGTTTAACCTGTGCTTCAGCATTTTCTCTGTAACCATCTCTAAATGCGTCTTTTTCCATACCTGTATACATAAGATATGTGTCAAGGTCAAGACCCTGCATCTGAAGTCTGTATGCAAAATCATTAACGATATCGTCGATTGCTTTTTCAATCATGCAAGCAGGGATTTCTGCTTTGATGCCATTAGCAACTGTTTCAAGAAGGTCTGCTGCAACTTTGTTGTCAGCATCAGCTTTCTTTGCATCTTCAAGCTGTTTTTTAACGCTCTTCTTGAGTTCATCAAGTGTGTCGAACTCACTAACGTCCTTAACGAATTCATCATCAAGTTTAGGAAGCTCTTTAACTTTGATTTCATGAAGTTTGATTTTGAAAACAGCATCTTTTGATGCAAGATTTTCTTGGTATTCTGCTGGGAATGTAACGTTAACGTCAAATTCTTCGCCAATCTTATGACCGATAATCTGGTCTTCAAAGCCTGGAATGAATGAACCGCTACCAATTACGAGTTCATACATTTCTGCTTTACCACCGTCAAATGCAACACCGTCAACAAAACCTTCAAAGTCGATAACTGCTGTATCATCTTTCTTAACTGCTCTGTTATCAACAGAAACCATTCTTGAGTTTTGTTCTTGCATTTTAGCAAGTTCTGCTTTAACTTCGTCAGCTGAAACTTTAACAGCAGGCTTTGTTGCTTTAATGCCCTTATATTTACCGAGTTTAACCTCAGGCTTAACTGTTACCTTTAATTTAAGAGTAACACCATCTTTACCGATTTCTGGCACATCAAGGTCAAATGGAGTGTCGATTACATCGAGTTCTGCTTCTTTAATTGCTTCTGCAACTACATCAGGATAAAGAATTTCGAGTGCATCTTCATAGAAAACGCCTTCACCATAAACTCTTTCGATGAATGCTCTTGGAGCTTTACCCTTTCTAAAACCATTGATTGCAATGTTTTTTCTCTGCTTTAAATATGCTTTCTGGATAGCTGCTTCAAAAGCTTCACCACTGATAGCAATTTCAAGCTCGTAGACATTTGTTTCTACTTTGTTTGATGTTTTTAACATTTAATATTCCTCCTGAATATCATTGTTTTATGATTTTTACTGAAAAATTCAATATATTATAACATAGAAAAATATTAAATACAATATTTTCCATAAGTTTTTCTTGCCAATTTAATAAAAATAATAGTGATTTTTTGATAAATTACTTGGATTTAATATGCAAAGGACAAAATTCAAGATAATCTGCCGAAACGAGTCTGAATTCAATTCCATATTTCTCGCCATTGACTGCACCTTTTATAGCGCCACCATGAAGATGGCCATAATAGCAACGTTTAATTTCATTTCGTGTAAGAACTTCAACTATTGGGTCACAGTCTTTATAGTTTGACACAGGTGGATAGTGAAGAAACACTACCGTTTCTCCACACAACTCTTTTGCCATATCAATAGAACGTTGAATTCTCTCACATTCACGAGCTAATACTTTATCTATATTTTCACTCTCAGCATCAAAAAACCAACCACGACTACCTGCTATTGCTATATCATCAACTCTAAAAGCGTTGTTATGCAAAAAACTTAGCGAATCAAAACCTTTTTCTTCAATAAATTTATTCATTTTTGTTGCAGTATTCCACCAATAATCGTGATTACCCTTTAAAATGATTTTTTTGCCATTCAATTTGTGCAAAAATTCAAAATCCTTTGCACTTTCTTCAAGACTCATTCCCCAAGAGATGTCGCCCGTAATTATAACAGTATCGTCCTTTTCAACCAATTTTTGCCAATTCTTTTCAAGGCGAGATTCATAATCATCCCACCCTTTAAAAATATTCATCGGTTTATCTGTTGAAAAAGAAAGATGTGTATCACCGATTACAAAAACTGACATAAGGTAATTTCTCCTGTGAATAATTATAAGTATCTTTCAAAAAATAAAATTGAAAGGAGGCTAACAAAAATGGATAAGAATAGAAACATTACTTGCGATGCTTGTCATTGCACATTTAATGATGGACACATGAACTGCACAGCAGATGGTATTAAAGTTGGTACACAAAGTGCTTGTTCTTGCGACGACACAAGATGTGCAACCTTTAGATTAAAGGCTGCTGACGTAGAATAAAAAATTTAAAAGCGGAAACCGAACTAAATACGGTTTCCGCATTATTATTCGGGCTATATGCCTAACATATCAAACACAACTTGTTTCATATCTTCTTTCTTTGCAACACCTGTAAA
>CALEJD010000083.1 GCA_937898195.1 uncultured Clostridia bacterium
ATAAGATATGTTACCATACCTCTGAGCATAGCCTTGCGGTGATCGCTTGTTCTGCCGAGTTTTCTTGTTCCTGGCATTCGAAATCACTCCTTTATTATTCGTCATCCTTACGAAGAGTAAGACCGAGAGAATCAAGCTTTGCTATAACCTCGTCAAGAGATTTTCTACCAAGGTTTCTAACTCTCATCATGTCTTCTTCTGAACGATTTGTTAAGTCTTCAACTGTGTTGATGCTTGCACGCTTGAGACAGTTGAATGAACGAACTGAAAGGTCAAGTTCTTCAATTGTCATTTCAAGTGTTTTGCCCTTAACATCGTCTGGTTTGTCAATCATTGTCTCTGTTTCTCTTGCTTCGTCTGAAAGGTCAACAAAGAGATTGAGATGGTCTGTAAGGATTTTTGCGCCGAGAGAAACGGCCTCTTGCGCTGAAATTGTTCCGTCTGTCCAAGCTTCAAGTGAAAGCTTGTCATAGTCAGTAATCTGACCAACACGAGTATTTTCAACTGTATAGTTTACTTTTAATACAGGTGTGTAAATTGAATCTATTGCGATTACGCCGATAACTGGCTGCATAAGTTGTTTGTTTCTTTCTGCTGAAACATATCCTCTGCCTCTGTCAGCTGTGAGCTCCATCTTAAGTGAAGCGCCATCTTCAAGAGTAGCAATGAGGTGTTCAGGATTAAGAATTTCAACGTCTGAATCAACCTGAATGTCACCTGCTGTAACTTCGCATTTGCCACTTGCGTCGATATAAATTGTTTTTGGTCCGTCACCGTGAATTTTAAGGATTACACCTTTAAGATTCAAAACGATTTCAGTTACGTCTTCTTTCACACCGTCAATGGTTGAGAATTCATGAAGAACACCGTCAATTTTTACCGAAGTAATTGCATAACCTGGAAGTGATGACAAAAGAACACGACGAAGGCTGTTGCCAAGTGTTGTACCGTAACCTCTTTCAAGTGGTTCAACGACGAATTTGCCATAAGTTCCGTCAGCAGTTAAATCAAGTGCTTCAATGCTGGGCTTCTCAATTCCTATCATTCAAAACCCTCCTAACTGAGTACAGATAGTTCTGCATAGTATAAAATATAAATTTCAAGCCTATTATTTTGAATAAAGCTCGACGATAAGATGTTCTTCAACTGGAACTGCAATTTCTTCTCTTTCTGGAAGTCTTGCAATTTTTGCTGTAAGTTCTTCTGCATTCTTATCAAGCCATGCAGGAACAGGGCGAGATGCGTTTGCTTCAAGAACAGCCTTGATTTTAACGCTGTCTTTGCTTGCATCCTTAACTGATACTACATCACCTGCTTTAAGAAGGTATGATGGAACGTCAACCTTCTTACCGTTTACACGGAAGTGTGCATGAATTGTGAGCTGTCTTGCTTCTGCACGAGATGAAGCCCATCCGAGAAGATAAACAACGTTATCAAGACGGCTTTCACAAATTCTTAAAAGGTTTTCACCGACAATACCCTGACGCTTTTCAGCCATCAAGAAATATTTATAGAACTGTCCTTCCTGAATACCGTAGTAGCGCTTAGCTGTCTGCTTTGCACGAAGCTGCATACCATATTCAGAAACTTTTTTGCGGTTCTGGCCATGCTGTCCAGGAGCGTATGAACGTCTTTCGAGAGCACATTTACCAGTATAGCAACGGTCGCCTTTAAGGAAGAGTTTCTTACCTTCACGACGGCAGAGCTTACAAACCGCACCGGTATATCTTGCCATAATCTGTTACCTCCAAATTTCTGTTATACACGTCTTCTCTTAGGTGGGCGGCAGCCGTTGTGAGGAATTGGAGTTACGTCTTTAATCATTGTAACTTCAAGACCTACTGTCTGCAATGCACGGATTGCAGCTTCACGTCCTGAACCTGGGCCCTTAACGTATACTTCTACGGTTTTCATACCGTGGTCAATCGCAACCTTTGCTGCTGTTTCAGCAGCTGTCTGAGCAGCGAATGGTGTTGATTTTCTTGAGCCTCTGAAGCCCATTTCACCTGCGCTTGCCCATGATACTGCGTTACCCTGTGTATCAGTGATTGTAACGATAGTATTGTTGAAGGTGGACTGAATATGAACTGCGCCTTTTTCAATGTTTTTCTTTTCACGACGTCTGCGTGTTACAGCGCCTTTTTTAACTTGCTTTGCCATTATTTAGCCCCTCCTTCTTACTTCTTCTTGTTAGCGATTGTCTTCTTTGGTCCCTTACGTGTACGAGCGTTTGTCTTTGAACGCTGACCTCTTACTGGGAGATTCTTGCGGTGACGAACACCTCTGTAGCAACCAATTTCAACAAGTCTTTTAATATCAAATGCTGTTTCTCTTCTGAGGTCACCTTCAACTGTTACGTTGTGTTCGATGTACTCACGAAGCTTTGAAACGTCTTCTTCAGTCAAATCCTTAACACGTGTGTCTGGATTAATGCCTGTTGCAGCAACAATGTCACTAGCTGTTTTTCTGCCAATACCATAGATATATGTGAGACCGATTTCGATTCTCTTTTCTCTTGGTAAGTCAACACCTGAAATACGAGCCATTTACAGTTGCACCTCCATTTTTCAAAAATGCGGCTATTTAAAGCCTTTTCAAATTTTGTATCGTTCCTTAGTACTTTAGAAACGATTGAGCGAAAACGCTCAAGATAAATTCAAGTTACTCTGCAGTAGCAACTTTATTAAAATTTATCTTAGCCTTGACGCTGCTTGTGCTTAGGGTTTTCACAGATAACCATGATTTTGCCCTTGCGTTTAATTACTTTGCACTTTTCGCAAATTTTCTTGACAGAAGGTCTGACTTTCATTATAAATTACCTCCTAAAAAATGCTGTCAAATTCTTACTTTGAACGCCATGTAATTCTTCCGTTGTTAAGGTCATATGGTGAAAGTTCAACCGTTACCTTGTCACCCTGAAGAATTCTGATGTAGTTCATACGAAGTTTACCCGAAATTCGAGCGTGTACTTTGTGTCCGTTTTCAAGTTCTACTATAAAATTTGTATTAGGAAGAACTTCAACGACTGTACCGTCAACTTCAATCATATCTTGTTTTGCCATAAGTTAACCTCTTTCGATAATGCTTTTCTCAATGCTCTGTCCGTTGAGAACATCTCTTCGGAAAGTTTTTTGTCTGTTATTATGATGTGCTTGAGATTTTTTCGCTTCGGATTGTTAAGCTTTCTCTCTTTGCCATCACAGACATATACATACTTTTCGTCAAATGCTGTCACACACATAAGTCTGTCTTTCTCACGACCTGCGTTACAAAGCACCAAATCACCTTTACAAAGCTCCATAAGTCACCTCATTAAAGTTTTGTAAGTATCATTGGCTCACCTTTTGTAATTGCAACTGTGTGTTCAAAGTGAGCGGACAGTTTGCCGTCAAGCGTTTTGACGGTCCAACCGTCAGGCAAACATTTAATTGCTTTTGAACCCAAATTTATCATTGGCTCAATTGCAATTGTCATTCCAGGGAGAAGTCTTTGACCTCTTCCTGCTGTTCCGTAATTAGGAACGGACGGGTCTTCGTGAAGGTGAGTTCCAATTCCGTGACCTGTAAACTCACGAACAACTGAAAAACCTCGTTCTTCACAATAGGACTGAATTGCAAATGCTATATCACCGATTCTGTTGCCTGCGATAGCTTGCTGGATACCTAAATAAAGGCTCTCGCGAGTTGTATCGCACAGCCGCTTTGCTTCGTCGGAAATTACCCCGCAAGCAAATGTAGCAGCATTATCGCCGTTATAACCATTCACCTTAGCCCCAAGGTCGATACTCACTATATCGCCCTCTTTAAGCACTCTGTTCTTTGACGGAATGCCGTGAATGACCTCGTCATTTATGGAAATACATGCGGTAGCAGGAAATCCGTTATAGTTCAAGAAGTTAGGTTCTGCGCCTTGCTTTTTAATATAACGGTAAGCTATCTGGTCAATCTCGTATGTTGTAATACCGGGTTTGACAGCTTCACCTGCTATCTGTAATGCTTCTGCTGAAATCTGACACGCTTTGCGCATCATATCAATTTCTTTTGCAGTTCTAAGCACTATCATGTTAATCCTCCAATGCTTTGAAAACAAGAGCAGTTGTATCAGCAACTTCTTCCTGTCCTTCTACTATAACAAGCTTACCTGTCTTTGCATAGTAGTCTTTAAGTGGTTCTGTCTGTTCGTGATAAACATTAAGTCTATCAAGCACTGTTTCAGGACTGTCGTCCTTACGCTGAACAAGTTCATCGCCACAAGCGTCGCAGATGCCATCTTTTGCTGGTTTCTTATATTCAAGGTGATAAGTTGCGCCACATTTAAGGCAAACTCTTCTACCACCAAGACGAGCAGCAATCTTTTCGTCTGGAACTTCGATATCAACAACCTTGTCGATTACGATACCCATGCTATCGAGAGCTTCTGCTTGTGGTATTGTTCTTGGGAAACCATCAAGAATGAAACCGTTTGCACAGTCACTTTCTGCAAGTCTCTCTTTGATAATACCAATAACAACATCATCTGGCACCAATTTGCCGGCATCGATATAGGACTTAGCTTTGAGTCCCATATCTGTGCCGTTTTTAAGTGCTTCTCTGATGATATTACCTGTTGACACAGCAGGAATATTGAATTTTTCACAAATCTT
>CALEJD010000084.1 GCA_937898195.1 uncultured Clostridia bacterium
TCGTTTTCTGGTACAAGACCTTTAACTTCAATAAGAGCATCACGACGAGAAAGGTTAAGTCTGCCTTGGTCATCAATTTCAAGCACCTTTACAAGCACTGTGTCACCAACATTAACAACATCTTCAACCTTTTCTGTGCGTTTAACATCAAGACGGCTGATGTGAACAAGTCCTTCTTTACCAGGAGCGATTTCAACAAATGCGCCGAAGCTCATAAGTCTTGTTACAACACCGTTATAAATTGCACCGATTTCTGGGTCTTTTGCGATAAGTTCAACGATTGAAAGAGCACGTTTTGCGTTATCAATATCAATACCTGAAATGAATACGCGTCCATCTTCTTCAATATCAATCTTAACTTCGCAGTCAGCCTGAATCTTCTGGATAACCTTACCCTGTTTACCGATAACATCACCGATTTTTTCAGGGTCAATCTTTGTTGAAAGCATCTTTGGAGCATATTTTGAAAGTTCTGCTCTTGGTTCGCTGATGCAAGGAAGCATAATTTCATCAAGAATATAATTTCTTGCTTTATGTGTCTTTGCAAATGCTTCTTTAATAATTTCAGGTGTAAGACCGTGAACTTTAAGGTCCATCTGAATAGCTGTGATACCGTTCTTTGTACCTGCTACTTTAAAGTCCATATCGCCATAGAAATCTTCAAGACCTTGAATATCAACCATTGTCATAAAGTCGCCATAAACGCCTTCGTCACCTGTGATAAGACCACAAGAGATACCTGCTACAGGAGCTTTAATTGGAACACCTGCTGCCATAAGAGCAAGAGTTGAACCACAGATTGAGCCCTGTGAAGTTGAACCGTTTGATGAAAGAACTTCTGATACAACACGGATAGCATAAGGGAATTCGTCAACTGATGGAAGAACTGGAACAAGAGCTTTTTCTGCAAGAGCACCGTGACCAATTTCACGACGTCCTGGGCCACGAGATGGCTTTGTTTCACCAACTGAATATGATGGGAAGTTGTAGTGGTGAATATATCTCTTTTCTGTCTGTTCGTCAAGGCCGTCAAGCTGCTGTGCATCACCCATAGGTCCGAGTGTTGCAATTGAAAGAACCTGAGTCTGACCACGAGTGAACATACCTGAACCGTGAGCACGAGTGATTAAATCAACTTCAGCATTAAGTGGACGGATATCGTCGATACCACGACCGTCAACACGTTTGTGCTCGTCTTTAAGCCATGCACGAACAACGTGTTTCTGAACAAGATACATAATCTCGTCAAGCTTTGCTTCGTTGCCTTCAAATCTTTCATCAAACTTTTCGTGAACTGCTTCATAAATTGGAAGAAGAGCTTCGTCACGAACGAGTTTATCGTCTGTATCAAGAGCCTTTTTAACATCTTCAATACAGAAAGCTTCGATTTCTGCCATAATTTCTGGGTCTGGGTC
>CALEJD010000085.1 GCA_937898195.1 uncultured Clostridia bacterium
TTTCTGTTAATTTGAAGAAATAAACCGATGTCATAAAATCACCGAGTTTATTTTAGCACAAAGAAATTCAAATATCTACTCTTTTACCTAAATAATCCGACGGGGACACAAGATTGCCGTCTTTCAGCATTTCAAGATGCAAGTGAATTCCGTCATCTTTTTCAATGGGAATTTCACCCAAAGTGCCAATTTTCTCGTTGATTTTCACAGTTGCGCCAGGTTTAACTGTGCTGTCTTTTTGAAGTCCGCGATATTCTGCAATAATTCCGTTGTTGTGGTTGATGGTTACAACTGTACCCCAACGAGCATCATCTCGCACTTCGGTGACTTCGCCGTCACAAATAGCTTTAATTGGGTCACCGAGAGTACCGTTTATATCAACACCATTATGAGTGCGCCAATCGTCAGTAGTCTTGTTTTTAGTAAGTTCACCTTTTGAGTATTCTTTGCTCACTTTGTCGCCCAAAGGGAATGCATAATAGACTGATTTCGGTACTTCTTCGGTTGTTGTGGTTATATATCTGTCATCCTGCACATTGGTGACGGGTGTATTAACCTGAATTTCTCGCTCAGTTGTGGTTTCTGTGGTGGTAGAAGTCTTAGACGGGTCTTCTGTGGGCACATTATCTTTGTTAGAAAGCCAGAATGAGAAAAGTGTTGCGCCACAAAGTGCCACGGCACAGGTTGAATAGATTACTTTTTTGATTTTTTCTTCGTTAAACTTTTTCAATTAAAACACCTCTGTCAATATTTTTGACAGAAATGTAATTCTTATACACAAATTGAAATTTTTGCATAAGATTGCAATCAGTAGTTACCAATATAAGAAAAAACGGACGGTTGCGGAGCCGTCCGTTTTCCGAGTATAAAATACTCTGAGGGGTTGTTTGAGGATGGGGTATGCACACCAAGGTCTCTCTTGGTGCATCTTTATGATAACTTAAAATTATGAAAAAACCGTGAATATTCTTTTAATATTCAGAAAAAGAATTGTGAATAAAAAATTTTCAAAAATTTATCGAACAAATGTTTACTTTTTAAAAAATATGTGTTAGAATATAGAAAACAATAGTGTAATTTTGTTAAAGACTTTAAAAATGAGGAGAATTTTTATGCGCCCCATTAATGATACACAACAAAAAATTTATGAATTTCTTTGCGAGCGCTCACAATGTGGTGTTCCACCATCAGTCCGTGAAATAGGCTCTGCTGTTGGTCTTCGTTCAACATCTTCAGTTCAGGCAAACCTTGACGCACTTGAAGAAGCAGGTTATATTGAGCGTGACCCACTTTTGAAACGCTCAATCAGAGTTATCGGTCAGGCAGAAAATGTGACAAGTGTTCCACTTTTGGGTACAGTTACAGCGGGTATGCCAATTCTTGCAGTTGAGCAGATTGAAGGTTATATTCCTTATAACGGTCGAATTTCTCGCGACAAATCCCTTTTTGCTCTTAAAGTTCGTGGCGAGAGTATGCTCTGGGCGGGTATTCTTGACGGTGACATTGTTATTTGCGAAAAAACGCCTTATGCAACAAATGGTGAAATCGTTGTTGCAATGATTGAAGACGAAGCAACAGTTAAGAGATTTTATAAAGAAAACGGCCATTTCAGACTTCAGCCTGAAAATGATGCCTATGAGCCAATAATCACAAATGAAGTGATTATTCTCGGCAAGGTTGTTGCACTTTATAGATATTATTAATCACTAAAATTTTAAAGGACGGTTCATTTTATAATGAGCCGTCCTTTTTTTCGGGCGATTCGTGAATCACCCCTACATTTTGCGTTTTGCACTTTGAATTTTGCATTTATTTTTTCATTTGGTCGAGAGTTTTGTGGAATGATGGCAAAAATTCTTTTTCAAAAATTTTAACTTCTTCCAAATCACTCTTTTGAATTGCTTTGAGTAGTTTTTCTTCGGCTTCAATAAATTCACTGTTGCCTGCTTTTCTCTCGTCAACGCATTTTAAATATCCGCTGATTTTGTCTGCTGCCTTAACAAGTTTCCAAAGCTCACGGTCTTCGTTTTTCTTTTTAAAAAGTGGTTCATAGCTTGGCAACAATTTAGGTGGCAACATAGAAAGCAGCTGTTTTGATGCATTCTTTTCAACTGCTTTATATGCTTCTTTAGTTTCTGCGCTGTAATATTTAACGGGAGTAGGCAAGTCGCCTGTGATTATTTCAGGCACATCGTGATAAAGACCCAAAAGTGCTGCTCTTTCACAGCTATAATCTTTGCCTAAATACTCATTGCCAATGCTTGCAAGAGCATAACAAAGTTGAGAAACTTCGGCAGAATGTTCGCTTAATGTTTCATATCTTGTGTTTCGCATCAACGCCCAACGGTTTATGTATTTAGTGCGAGATGTGAAAGCGAAAAAATCATTTTTACCCATTTTAGATGTCCTCTTCTCTGAAGCTTACTTTGAGTTCATCACGGCTTAATTTGATTTTTGTGTATTTAACGCCTGCTGCGTCAAACATTCTGCGAGATACACGGTTGCCAACTGTATCCTTGTATTTATCAGAAATATAAAGCACTTCTTTGATACCACTCTGGATAATAGCCTTTGCACATTCATTGCAAGGGAAGAGAGCAACATAAATTTTGCACCCGCTTAAGTTTCTGCCACCATTGTTGAGAATTGCGTTAAGCTCTGCGTGGCAAACATAAGGATATTTTGTATCGAATTCGTCACCACTTCTGTCCCAAGGGAATTCGTCATCATCACAACCGTGTGGGAATCCGTTGTAGCCAACAGACATAATTTTGTTGTTATCATCAACGATACAAGCACCAACCTGTGTGCTTGGGTCTTTACTTCTTCTTGCAGAAAGAAGCGCAATGCCCATAAAATATTCGTCCCATGAAATGTAATCTTCTCTTTTTGCCATGTTATTCACCTTTAATCCTTTTCCAATATTCTTTTGCTAATTGTTCGGTTTTGTTATCACCGAACTCATAATATTTTTTATTTTTAAGATTGTCGGGGAGATATTGCTGCTTAACCCAACGATTAGGATAATCATGTGGGTAAAGATAGTTTTGTCCCTTAACTTCAGCATCTTCACCGTCATAATGTTTGTTTTGTAATTGACGTGGGATTTTGCCATAATTGCCTTTTCTCACATCATCAAGCGCTGCGAAAATTCCATCGTGAGCAGTATTTGATTTAGGGCTCGTTGCAACAAGTACAACTGCATCTGCTAACGGAATTGCTGCTTCTGGCATACCAACTTGCATTGCAATATCACAAGCGGATTTAACTATTGGAATAATCTGCGGATAAGCAAGTCCAACATCTTCGCTTGCACAAATAAGAAGTCTGCGAATAGCCGAAATCATATCTCCCGCTTCTAAAAGTCGTGCGAGATAGTGAAGTGCTGCGTCAGGGTCAGAGCCACGCATACTCTTTTGATAAGCCGAGAGAATATCATAATGCTCATCACCGTTTCGGTCATAACGGAATGTGTTTTTTTGTGTTAAACTACCAGTATTTTCAAGGGTAATTCGTCTTTTACCGTCAATAATCGGTGCAGAAAGCACACAAAGTTCAACAAAATTGAGAGACTTTCTCACATCACCACCACAAGCTGTTGCAATGTGTTCAAAAACGCCTTCTTCAATGTCAAAGGGGATATCCATTTCAGCCTGAAGAAACTCAAATCCGCGTTTGATATTTGGCACAATATCTTCTGCGGTAACTGATTTAAATTCAAAGACAGTACAACGAGAAAGCACAGCCGAATAAATATAAAAATATGGGTTTTCAGTTGTTGATGCGATAAGTGTAATCTTGCCACTCTCTATGTATTCGAGCAAAGATTGTTGTTGCTTTTTGTTGAAATATTGGATTTCGTCCAAGTATAAAAGAATACCATTGGGCGCAGCAAAAGTATCTAGTTCACTAACGATTGATTTAATATCCGCCGTGCTTGCGTTTGTACCGTTGATATGATGCAATTTTCTATTAGTGTTTTTCGCAATAATTCGAGCAAGAGTTGTTTTGCCTGTGCCAGACGGACCATAGAAAATAAGGTTGGGCAAATATCCCGATTCAACAATGTTGCGAAGGGGCATATTTTCACCTAAAAGGTGTTGTTGACCAACCATATTGTCAATAGATTGTGGTCGCAATCTGTCTGCTAAAGGTGTGGACATAATATCCCCCTTTCTTAAAGAATATCTAAAATATCCATAGCCTTTTCAACTATGTATTCTGCTTTATATTTTTCGAAATCTTCTTGTGTGCCAAAGCCATAAAGCACGGCGCAACAAGGCAGATTCACCGCGTGAGCACCCTCAATATCAAATCGGGTGTCACCAACCATAAGGGTATTAGTGATGTCACCGCCGATTTGCTTCATTGCGTTTTCACAAACCATTGCTTTGCTTTCTGTGGTGTTGTCAAAGGTTGTGCCACCAAGAAAATCAAAGAATTTTTTAATATCGAGTTTTTCGCAGATTGCATCAACAAAATGTAAAGGCTTTGAAGATGCAGTTGCAAGTTTGTAACCACGATTTTTAAGTTCTTCTAAAAGTTCATAAACACCGTCATAAAGTTTGCTTTCAAGATAACCCTTGACTCTGTATCTTTCACGATATTTTTCAGTCATTTCAACTGCGTGTTCAGGTGTGAAGCCACAGATTTCAGTAAAGCTATAATGAAGTGGTGGGCCAATAAATTGTTTTAACAAATCTTCTGACGGTGTGCCGTGACCATAAGCCTCAAAAGCATAAGTGAGACTTTTGAAAATTCCCTCTGATGAATCGGTGAGTGTACCGTCAAAATCAAATAAAATATATTTAAACTTATCCATTTACTATTATTTCATACTCCTTGTACCAGTTGTCATTAACTTCTAAAGAATTTGACCATTCTCTTTCGGTGATATCACCGTTAAAGTCTTCTGCATCACAACGACCATACCAAGGCTCAATGCAAACAAAAGGTGCATTTTTCTTTGCAGGTGACCAGATGCCGAAAACTTTAGCATCAAACTTTACAGTTAAATATTTTTTATCATTATCAATAAGTGAAACTTCGGTTACATTGCTGTTCTCAATAATAAGTGCATCATTGTCAAACACATTGTCGTGAAGCACAAAAGAATTATCAATATCATATTTTGGCTTTGTATAAAGTCCGTCGGCATTGATGAGATTATATTTGATGTTTTTACCATTCATTGAAAGCACAGTTTCGCTTTTTTTACAATAAAAAGCAGGGTGTGCACCGATTGAGAAATAAATTTTCTTGTCGTCAATATTTTCAACATACCAGCCAACAATAATTTTATTGTTCTTAAGTTCAAATGAGCAGATAAGTTGAAATTGAAAAGGATATTTTGTGAGTGTTTCTGCGTTGCTCATCAACTGAAAAACAAGTCTTGTTTTTGTTTCTTCAATAAGAGTGAATTCACTATCTCTTGCAAAACCGTGTTGACCGAGTGAATATTCGTTGCCGTTATATGATGTTTTGCCGTTTTTGTATTTACCTACAACAGGGAAAAGCACAGGGCTTTTTCTTCCCCAAAATTCTGGGTCACCTTGCCAGAGCATCTCTTTGTTTTCTGCTTTATTAAAAATTGAAGAAAGCTCAGCACCGTGACTATCTACTGCTATTTTTAAAACATCATTTTCAAGAAAATATAACATAAAAGCAAAACCTTTCTGAAGTTTCGGCATAATCAATTTATTATACAATAATATTTGATTTTATTCAACCGATTTCAAGCACATTTAACAGTATAAAATCAGTATTTTTTATAAAATTAAAAAAATATTAAAAACCCCTTTTATTTTTGGTAAAATAGTGTTATACTATTAAAGGATTTTGGGCATTTTTCTGTAATTGTGGTTAAAATGCCATTTTTTCAGTTTTTTTACTATATCTTGTAGATTTTTGAAATTATTTGATTTTGAGGGGGAAGAGTCCTTGGAAAAAATCATAATTAACGGCGGAAACAGATTAACAGGTGAAGTTGAAATCAGCGGAGCTAAAAATGCCGTCGTTGCGATAATTCCGGCGACCATTCTCGCAGAGGACGTTTGCAGAATTGAAAACATCCCAAATATCAGCGATGTTTCTGCAATGATTAAGATTTTGCGTTCTCTGGGTGCAGAAATTAAAATGATAAATAAGAACACATTAGAGATTGACACAACTCATGTCCGCACAAATGTTGTGGGTCACGATTTGTCAAAACTTATGCGTGCTTCATATTACTTTATTGGTGCTTTGCTTGGCCGTTTCAATCACGCAAAGGTTGCAATGCCAGGTGGATGTTGTTTTGGTGTTCGTCCAATTGACCAACATATCAAAGGCTTTGAGGCGCTCGGCTCAAAGGTTACTATGGAAGAAAACGCAATGGTTGATGTTAAAGCAGAAACCCTGCTTGGCACATCAGTTTATTTCGACGTGGTAACAGTTGGTGCAACAGTTAACCTTATGCTTGCAGCAGTTAAGGCAAAAGGCCTTACTATCATTGAAAATGCAGCGAAAGAGCCACACATCGTTGACCTTGCTAACTTTTTGAACTCAATGGGTGCAGATGTTCGTGGCGCTGGTACTGATGTTATTAAAATTCGCGGTGTGGACAAGCTTCACGGCTGTGAATATGCAATTATTCCTGACCAGATTGAGGCAGGAACATATATGGTAGCAGCTGCTGCTACTCAAGGCGATGTGCTTATTAAAAATGTTATTCCTAAGCACTTGGAGTCAATTACTGCAAAGCTTCTTGAATGTGGTGTGGTGGTTGAAGAATATGACGATTCAATCAGAATTTATTCTGACTGCCGTCCAAATCATTGTAGCGTTAAAACAATGCCACATCCGGGATTCCCAACAGATATGCAACCACAGTTTGCGGTGCTCTTGTCAATAGCTAGGGGCAACAGTATGGTTTCTGAAAGCGTGTGGGACAACCGTTTCAGATATGTTGACCAGTTACTTCGAATGGGTGCAAAAATTACTGTTGACGGTAAATCAGCATTCATTGAAGGTGTTGACCCATTAAAAGGCGCGCCTGTTAAAGCAGATGACCTTCGTGCAGGTGCGGCAATGGTTATTGCGGGTCTTGTGGCAAGTGGCACAACTGAAATTGAAGAAATCCATCATATTCAACGTGGGTATGATAACATAATTGAAAAATTACGTAGCTTAGGTGCGGATATCGAATTAAGAAACAGTCCTGATGACGAAAAAACCGTATTGAGCGTAGGCTAAAATAAGTAAAGGGACGGTTAAGACCGTCCCTTTTTGATATAAATTATTAGGAGAAATAAAATGGCAAAGTTTTGTCCCTTGTTTTCTTCTTCCAGCGGTAACAGTATTTATGTCGGTGGGGGAGAAAACAGTATTCTGATTGATATTGGTGTTAGCGCAAAACAAACTGAACAAGCACTTTTTAATATTGGCGTTGATGCTGACTCAATTCGTGACATATTTATAACTCATGAACATTCTGACCATATCAAAGGAATAAAAGTGTTCACAAAAAAGCATAAAGCACGACTTCACATGACAGCAGGTACATACGAAGCACTTGTCAAAACAGATGCACTCGACAATGCTGAAGAATGTTCAATAATCACATCTGATGGCGTTGATGTTGGGTGTATGCTTATCAAACCTTTTGCTACATCACACGATGCAAGTGAAAGTTGTGGATATACTATCGAATTAGCAAACGGCAGAAAAATATCAATTGCAACCGATTTGGGGATAATGACTGACACCGTGCTTGAAAATCTTAAAGGCTCTGACCTTGTAATGCTCGAATCAAACCACGATGTGAATATGCTTCAATGTGGGGGATATCCATATATTCTCAAAAGACGAATTTTAGGTGTAAAAGGGCATCTTTCAAATGATGCTTGTGCAGAAACTTTGGTGAAACTCATTGAGAGTGGTACAACAAGATTTTTCTTGGGGCATTTAAGTCGTGAAAACAATATTCCACAACTGGCTTATCAGACAAGTGTTTCAGCGCTCACTATGGCAGGGGCCACGGAGGGCGAAGACTATTATATTCGTGTGGCAAAGCCTATTTGGGATGAAAAGGCGATGATTTTATGATGAACATAAATTTTATTGTGTTGGGCAAACTTAAAGAAAAATATATGAAAGAATTTTCAGCAGAATATGAAAAACGTCTTTCAGCATATTGTAAAGTGACGGTTACAGAACTTGAACCCGTGAAACTTTCTGATAACCCGTCACAATCTGAAATTGATAATGCACTCTCAAAAGAAACACAGATGATACTCTCAAAAATTCCAAAAGGGTCTTATGTTTTCTCAATGTGTATTGAGGGCAAACAACTATCATCAGAAGAATTGTCACAAAAACTCCAAGATATTGCTTTAAGTGGCAAAAGCACAGTCACTTTTATTATCGGCAGTTCGTTTGGACTCTCTGATGAAATCAAAAAAATGTCGGATTTCAAATTTTCAATGTCAAAAATGACATTTCCACATAAACTTGCAAGAATAATGCTCACAGAACAGGTTTACAGAGCATTTTCAATCAGTAATAACGGCAAATACCATAAATAATTTATAAATTTACAAAAATTTGTTTTCAAATTGTTAAAATTTGTGTTGTATTATTTTCCTATAAAGGATATAAAAGGAGGATGTCACTATGCAAAAAGAAAAAATACTCATTGTTGATGACGACAAAAATATTTGCGATTTATTGAGAATGTACCTTGAAAAAGAAGGTTATGCAGTTGTAATGGAGCACAATGGTATTGATGCTGTAAATACATTCAACACAGAAAACCCTGATTTAGTGCTTCTTGACATTATGCTCCCACAACTTGACGGTTGGCAGGTCTGCCGTGAAATCAGAAAAAATAGTGAAAAACCTATT
The DNA here is from genome assembly GCA_937898195.1 of uncultured Clostridia bacterium. Classification (GTDB taxonomy): domain Bacteria; phylum Bacillota; class Clostridia; order Oscillospirales; family Acutalibacteraceae; genus Fimenecus. Next base: position 8,884 of record CALEJD010000085.1, read on the forward strand.
ATTATGCTCACTGCAAAAGACGAAACCTTTGATAAGGTTTTAGGTCTTGAATTGGGTGCAGACGACTATGTTACAAAGCCATTTGATACAAAAGAAATCGTTGCAAGAATCAAAGCTGTGCTTCGTCGCACATCGGCTACAAAGGGTAGCGATATGAAAGAAGTGCGCTATGATAAACTCATTATCAACCTTTCAAATTATGATATGAAGGTTGACGGAGTTTCTGTTGACACTCCACCAAAAGAATTAGAACTTATTTATCATCTTGCAAGCAATCCTGACAGAGTTTTCACTCGTGACCAGTTGCTTGATGATGTTTGGGGATTTGATTATTACGGTGACAGCCGTACAGTTGACGTTCACATTAAAAGACTTCGCGACAAGCTCAAAGGTGTATCTGATGAGTGGGAATTGAGAACAATCTGGAGTGTGGGCTATAAATTTGAGACTCATGGAAAAAAGTAAGAATTTCATAAAAAATATTTATAGAAGAACGGGTTGGTTTTTTACCCATCTTCCGTTGTTTGCAAAGTATTTGACAATTATGACATCAATGATTCTTGTCAGTTATATTGTGCTTGCATCTGCTTTGCTTGTGTTTCTTTCAAACCGTTGGTCCGTTGAGAAAAAAGATTTGCTCACAGAAAATGTTAAGCAGAACGCGGCTTATTGCGAGACTATACTTTCGGGTTGCAGAACAGAGAACGAGTTTAATAGCGCAATGCTTCTCATAGGGAATAATCTCAGCGTTATTTCTGATGCTATCGATGCAGATGTGATAATGTGCAATATGCAGGGCAGAGTTGTACTTTGCAAAGAAAAATTTAATTATTCATCTCTTGCTGACAAGAACGATTGCGTTATTCATAAAGGATATGTAATCCCAGAAGAAATAATGGCAACAGTTTCAAAAAACGTTTATTTTAGCGACGAAAAAGTTGACGGACTTTATAGTGAGCCTACATTTATGGCAGGCGCGCCCATTAAGGTTAACGGAATGGTAATTGGCGCCGTTTTTGCTTGTGACCCTGTTAAAAACAGTTTCGCACAATATGCAGGTAGCATTATGAAAATGTATTTGTCATCAGCGGTTTTTGCAGTTTCACTTTCGTTTCTAGTTGCCTATGCATTAACAGCAAGACTGACAAATCCGTTAAGACAAATGTCAAAAGCAACTAAAGCTTATGCACAGGGTGATTTTAGTAGACGAGTTTCTGTTCGTGGCTCTGACGAACTTGCAGAACTTTGTGGTTCGTTTAACCGAATGGCATCGGCTTTGTCGGTTCTTGAATCGTCGAGAAGAAGTTTTGTTGCCAATGTTTCGCACGAGCTTAAAACTCCAATGACAACTATCGGTGGTTTCATTGACGGTATGCTTGACGGAACAATTCCTAAAGATAAACATGACGAATATTTAAATAGAGTTTCAGATGAAGTTAAACGTCTTTCAAGACTTGTTACATCAATGCTCAATCTTTCAAAAATTGAAGCAGGTGAGCTTGAATTGAAATTATCAGAATTTGATGTTTCAGCTCTTTTAATTGACTCGATGCTCTCATTTGAACAAGAGATAGAGAAGAAAAACATCAGTGTCGAGGGCTTTGAAAACCTTAGTTCAACAATGGTCAATGCAGACCGTGATATGTTGTATCAGGTAATTTTCAATCTTGTTGACAATGCCGTTAAATTCACACAGAACGAGGGTGTAATTTCGGTGTTTGCAGGTGAAAATAAAGACGGAAAGATTTGTGTTTCAATTCAGAATACGGGTGAAGGCGTTTCTCCTGAAGAATTGGGCAAAATCTTTGAACGTTTTTATAAAGTTGATAAATCCCGAAGCTATGATGTCAAGAGTGCAGGTTTAGGGCTTTATCTTTGCAAAACTATTATTGAAATGCACGGTGGCAAAATATTTGCCGAAAGTGTTGAGGGCGAATATACAAAATTTACGGTTTTACTTTCAAAGCCTAAAAAATAATATCTCTCTACGGAGGTTTTAATATGAACGAAAATTTTGAAAAGGATATTAACGATACAACAGAAAATCCTGTTATTGAGCCTGAAAAGGTGAGCGAGCCTAAAACAGAGCCTTATGTTCAGAGAACTTATGGTAATTATGGCAACTCAAATCAATATATGCCTTATGGAAGTTATACACAATATAACAGACCCGAAGCAGAAAAGAAGCCATCAAAGGGCAAGAAGAAAGGTGTTATAATCGCAGCGGTAATTCTGTGCGTATCTTTTCTTATAGCTGTTGCTGTATTTTTTGTATCACTTTTTATAGACGGATTCAGAACAGAAGTGACTCCTGATGGTGATAAAACACAGATGGATTTGGTTGAAACACCAGATAATGATGGATATATTTCTGATGGAGATTCGATGTCTGCAAAAGCAATCTATCAAAAAATCCACGAAAGCTCTGTGGGGATTATCGTGTATTCAGGCAACAGACAACAAGTATCATCAGAGGGCTCAGGTGTTGTGTTAGGGCCTAATGGTGATAAAACAGGCACATATATTATTACTTGTGCCCATGTTATAGACGTTGCAAGCGCTAAAATTGTAGTGCAGACGGCTGACGGTTCACAATATGATGCAAAGTTGGTTGGTCTTGATTCAAAAACAGATATCGGTTTGGTTTATGTAGCAAACACAAGCCTTAAAGCAGCAGAATTTGCAGATTCTGATACACTTGAAGTGGGTGACGCAATTTATGCAATCGGCAACCCAGGTGGCATTCAATTCTTTGGTTCATTTACAAATGGTATGGTTTCTGCTATTGGACGACCAGTTGACAGCCCTGTTGGTTATGAAGTGGCTTGCATTCAACACACAGCAGCAATCAACCCAGGTAACTCTGGCGGTGCACTTGTGAACGGTCACGGACAAATCGTGGGTATAAACTCATCAAAAATTGCATCAACAGATTTTGAAGGCATGGGTTTTGCAGTACCATCAACAACAGTTAAAGAAATCGTTGACCAACTTATTAAAAACGGAAGAGTTACAAACAGACCTGCATTGGGCATCAAGTTTATGCCAAATACAGAAAGTCAGGTACATTCAATAATTGTTAAAACAAACGATTTGCCATCAGGCTCAATTATTATTGACACAATAATGATTGGTAGCGACCTTGAGAATAAAGGGGTCAAAGAAGGGGATATGATTATCGCCGTCAATGGCAAAGACCTTGACGATTACAACATTATTTTAGAATTAATTGAAAATGGTAAAGTTGGAGATGTTTTAACTCTTAAAATATGTCACATAGATGCAAATTATAAAATCTCAACATTTGATGTCCAGGTGAAATTAGTTGAAGATTCAAGTGTCAGCGAACCAGAAGAAAAAATTGAAATGCAAACATTCCCATTCCCGTTTGATTATTAAGATTAAAGACCTACTCGGTTGAGTAGGTCTTTTTTAATACAACTTGAAAATATAAGCAATTAATCCGTAGATAACACCTGCAAAAATACCATAAGAAATAACTGGTCCTGCGATTTTAAAGATGTTAGCACCCGTACCCATTATAAGCCCTTCGGATTTAAATTCCATAGCGGGTGATACAACAGAGTTTGCAAAGCCTGTGATTGGAACAATCGTTCCTGCTCCAGCGTGTTTTGCAATTTTATCAAAAACACCAATACCTGTGAGAATTGCCGTGATAATTATGAGAACGGACGGAGTCATCGCTTTCACATAGTCTTCTGAAAATCCCATTCTCTCAAAAATGAAGTTTAAAAACTGACCGAATGTGCAAATCGCACCACCAAAAATAAATGCTTTAATACAATTTTTGATTTTCGGTGAATTGGGAGATGCTTTTTCAGCCATTTTACTATATTCTTTGTCACTTGTTGACATATAAACCACTCCTTTTTAACTATTTTTCCCGTAAAAAAAGAGTTTAATCCGTTGTATAATGAATTTCACTATTTGCAATAATATGAAATATATGGTAAAATCCACATAGAAAATAATTTTTTGGGTGAATAGATATGACAAAAAGAAAATCAAGACTTCAAAAATTCATATCAAAAGTTCTGACTATTGCAATAATCTTTATTGCGTCTAATCTTGCTTTGAGTTGGATTGCGGACTGGTCTGCTTATCGTGAACCCGTTGCAGTTAATAAAGTGGAATGGAACGCTATATTTGAAAAAATGCAAAAAAATATGGGATTGAACGAAACCGAATATCAAACTGTTTTTTCGCAGACTGGTTTAGGCAAATCAGCGGTCAACAAACTTCTCAGAACTAGGAATTATGCAGAAATTCAGAACTATTACAATTACTATATGCAAAATAAGGATTTTGAATGTGCCCGTGACGGAATTCTCGCATATCACGAATATATAACCGATGAAAACGGAAACAGAATAGAAAATCCAAAATTTGCAGATTTGCAAAATGGTGATATAATTATTACATTGAGTATTCACAGTTTTGGTTGGCGACATGGACATGCTGCCATTGTTACAGATGCTTATAACGGAGAAACCGTGCAAGCGGTTATGCTGGGCGAACAATCAACCATAGGCAATGTAACTGAATGGAATCAATTCCCACTTGTTGCGGTGCTTCGAGTTAAAGATATGGATAGAGCAACAAGACAAAAGGTTGCAGATTATGCTAAAAACAATTTGGTGGGGCTTGAATATTCTCTTTTCGCAGGAATGTTTGGCTCACAAGAAGAAACTTTGACACAGACACATTGTGCTCACCTTGTTTGGTATGCATATAACCAATTTGGCGTTGACCTTGATTCAACTGGTGGCGATACAGTAACACCAAAAGATATTTTGAAAAGTGATAAACTTGAAATTGTGCAAGTTTATGGAAATATAGACCAGATGTAAAGGAGTTATAAAAATGAAAAGATTTATAGCAATTATCCTTATTACTTTAATTATTTTCACAGTAGCAGGTTGTGGAAATGAAACTGAATATAAAAAGGTTGGGCCAACACCTGTGCTCACAAGTACAACAACAGAAACTACAACCGAAGAAAGTTCAACTGAAGAAACAGAAAGTCAGACTGAAGAATCTTCTTCATCAACCACAACAACTACAAGAAGATACACAGGTGGTAGTTCAAACAATAAAAAACCAAGCACTCCCAAACCATCTTCAACAACAACTACTACAACCGAGCCACAGGAGACAAGCTCAACAACTGAAACAACAACAGAAAGCACAACGGAATCAACTACTGAATCTACAACAGAGCAAACAAATGAACCAGTGGAAAATAACGAAGAATAAAAATAAACAACTAAACACAAGTGAAAATGACGGAGATTTTTCTCCGTCATTTTTATGTCTTAAAAACGGTATTGCTTTTGTTCCAAATGTGGAATATAATATTACTATTAAGGACGTGATTGTTTTGTTAGCATATATGACTGCGAATGAAGCTGCTATAAAATGGAATATATCTCACAGGAGAGTTCTCACTCTTTGTAAAGAAAATCGAATTGCAGATGTTGCCATGCTTGGTAATATGTGGATTATTCCTATTGATGCAAAAAAGCCTGAAGATGCGAGAAGTCTCCGTTATGTCGAGAATGGTGAAAAAACAGTAAAACCATTTTTGAAGTGGGCAGGGGGCAAAGGTCAGCTTCTTAAAGAAATTGAAAGATTTTACCCCTATGCTAATGATAAAATCACAAAATATGCAGAGCCATTTGTTGGTGGTGGTGCAGTTTTGTTTGACGTAATTAGTAAATATGATTTACAAGAAATCTATATCAGTGATATAAATAAAGAATTGATAAATACATATTGCGTTGTTCGTGATAATGTAGATGTGTTGGTTGAAATGCTATGTAAATTTCAGGATGAATTTATACCACTAAACTCTGAAAATCGCAAAAAATATTATTTGAAAAAACGAGAACGATTTAACACTTTAAAAACATTAGACAACTCAAATGACAATATTGAAAAATCAGCTATAATGATATTTTTGAATAAAACTTGTTTCAATGGATTGTATAGGGTCAATAGAAAAGGGTTGTTCAATGTTCCAATGGGGTCATACAAAAACCCTTTGATTTGTGATGAGAAAAATCTTCGTGCGGTTTCGGAAAAACTGCAGAATGTCACTATTGTGTGTGCGGATTATAAAGAGTCAATAAATTTTATTGATGATAATACATTTGTGTATTTTGACCCGCCATACAGACCACTTACGGATACTGCAAGTTTTACGGCATATACAGAAAATGCTTTTGATGATGAAAAACAGATTGAACTTGCAGAATTCATTAAAAAGGTACATAAAAAAGGTGCGGAGATTTTATTGAGCAATTCTGACCCTAAAAATACAAATCCAGAAGATAACTTTTTTGATGAAATTTATTCTGCATATAATATTAAGCGAGTTGAAGCAAACCGAATGATAAACTGTAACGCAGAATCAAGGGGTAAAATTAAAGAGTTGCTTATTTCAAGTTTTTAAGGAGATATAAATATGGCAAGCAATGAATCTTGGAAGAAAATTTTTAATGATTATAATATACTTGAACACGATTTTTCAAAGTGTCCATTTGAAATTACAGCATCACAAATTAAAATTTCATGTCAGGACTTTAGGTCAACTGTTCAAAAAGAAGTTCGAATTTTGTGTAAACAAGACACAAGAGAATCTAGACCTGAAATATTTAAGGAAAATGATTTGTTTTTACTCCCAAAGAAAAACGGAAGTTATTACATAGTAAAAGGGGAAGGCTATGTTGATATTCCTAAAATAACAACTGAAATTGAAAATTATAAATCAAAGTTGGATTTCAAATTAGAGTCATCGACGATAGGCGATTCAGAAATGCAACATTTAGATTTAGCATACGCTTCAAGTTTGGTCAGAACATTTATGGAAGATGATTCACTATTGCTTACGATAAGAGGCCGAAAATATACACCGAGTTTTACCTTTAATGTAGGAAATCAAAAGTTGTCTGTAGAGAGTGTGCAAACAGAAGTGGATGCAGGATATGAGGGACGAAACAAAATTGTTTTGATTGAAGCAAAGAACAGTGATGTTACAAACACAATAATAAGACAATTATATTACCCTTATAGACAATGGAAACAACAGACTTCAAAGGATGTTAGTCTTTTATTCTTTGATAGAGATAGAAATAGTGATGTGTATAATATTTGGCAATTCAAATTTAAAGATGAAAATGATTATAACAGTATAAAATTGGTAAAATCAGGAAGATATAGAATTATTGGTCCCAACTCAATATAGAAAGTTAGGAAATAAAAAAGGCGATTCGTGAATCGCCCCTGCAATTTTACGTTTTGCGTTCTGCATTAAAAAAGACGGTCGAAAGACCGTCTTTTCTTGTTTATTCTTCGTCAACTTTTGCTTCTGCAATAACTTTTTCAACGATGTTCTGTGGAGCTTGTTCATAACGAGTGAACTCAAATGAGAATGAGCCACGACCTGCTGTTACTGAACGGAGAACTGTTGTAAAGTCACCCATTTCAGCCATTGGAACTTCTGCTGTAAGCTCTTGCATTCTTGGTTCGTCTGCAGGGCCCATACCAAGAACTCTACCACGACGTTTTGTGATGTCGCCCATAATATCACCAAGGTTGTCATCAGGCATTAAAGCAACGAGTGTACCAACTGGTTCAAGAATTGTTGGGTCAGCCTTTGGAATACCAGCTTTATATGCAAGTGATGCCGCCATCTTGAATGCCATTTCTGATGAGTCAACTGGGTGGTAAGAACCATCATAAAGAGTAGCCTTAACACCTACCATTGGGTAGCCAGCGAGAACGCCCTTAAGAACGCAATCGCGAAGACCTTTTTCAACTGCTGGGAAGAAGTTCTTTGGAACTGCGCCGCCGAATACTTCTTCTTCGAAAATAAGTTCGTCGCTATCGCAAGGTTCGAAGCGGATATGTACATCACCGAATTGACCGTGACCACCTGACTGTTTCTTGTGTTTACCTTGTGCTTCTGCTGATTTTCTGATTGTTTCTCTGTAAGCAACTTTTGGAACAGAAAGGTCAACTTCAACACCAAATTTATTCTTAAGCTTTGAAACGATTACGTCAAGATGCTGTTCGCCAAGACCAGAAAGAACTTGTTCTTTTGTTTCTTTATTAATAGCGAATGAGATTGATGGGTCTTCTTCCATAAGTCTGAAAAGTCCCTGTGCAACTTTTTCTTCTTCGCCCTTTTTGCGAACGTTAACTGCCATTGAAAGACAAGGTTTAGGAGCATCAACGCCGTCGAGAATTACGATGTTCTTTGCATCGCAAAGAGTGTCGCCAGTTTTAACACCTGCAAGCTTTGTAACAACGCCGATATCACCCGCGATGATTTCATTTGCGTCTTCTTGTTTGCCACCCTTAACAGTAACAATTTTACCCATCTTTTCTGTTTCGCCTGTACGAACATTGTAAGCTTGAGTATCAGGAGCGAGTTTGCCTGAAACTACTTTAAAGAATGACATTTTACCAACGAATGGGTCAGCAACTGTTTTAAAGCAGATTGCTGCAAGTGGTCCGTTAATATCGCAAGGAAGAATTGTTTCTTCGCCACTTTCTGTTTTTGCTGTTTCGCCTGCATAACCGAATGCACCAGGGACTGACCAAGCAAGACCATAAAGAAGCTGGTCAACGCCTGCGCCTGTAAGACCTGCAACTGCATAAACAGGATAAATTGAACCGTCGAAAATGCCAAGGCAAAGACCTTTAAGAATTTCTTCTTGTGTGAATGTTTCACCTTCGAAGAATTTTTCCATAAGAGCGTCGTCAGTTGTAGCAACAGCTTCCATAAATGCTGACGTCATTTCTTCGATAACTGGGTCATTTGGCATTGGAACTTCTGTTGCCTTGCAATCGTCATAAGCATAAGCTTTGCCTGTCATAAGGTTAACATAAGCTTTTGTGAGATTGCCTTCCATATAAGGAATAATTGTTGGGCAAAGCTTGTTGCCATAAACTTCTTTAAGAGCTTCAAATGTTTTGTAGAAGCTTCTGTGGTCAGAGTCAGTTTTTGTGATAGCAAAGAATTTCGCAAGACCACGTTTTTCGGCTGCTTTGAAAGCCTTTTCTGTACCAACGTCAACGCCTGAGCCAGCACTTGTAACGATAAGAACTGCTTCTGCTGCACGAACTGCTTCTGCTGCACCATTTTCAAAGTCAAAAAGACCTGGAGCATCTATAAAATTCAACTTTGTGTTATCCCATTCAATAGCTGCCATAGCAGATGAAACTGATGACTTTCTTCTCTTTTCTTCTGCGTCGAAGTCGAGAACTGTGTTACCGTCAGCAACTTTACCAAGTCTGTCAGTTGCGCCTGACACATAAAGCATTGCTTCACAAAGTGTAGTTTTTCCTTTTCCGCCGTGACCAAGCACAGCAATATTTCTGATGTTGTTTGAGGTATAAGCCTTCATAAGCTCTTCCCTACCTTTCCCTAAGTATACCAATATGTGAAAAATATATAGAATTTTTCAACACGTTATTGGAATTATAGCACAATTGCATAAAGTATGCAATAATAATTTCATAAGTTTTGAAATATTTTTATATTAGTAATAGTTGTTTTTCTGTTGATTTTTCATATTTATAAAGTTATAATTATTCTATATGCGAAATTTAAGGAGAAGAGAATTATGTTACCTCCAATTATTGAATTTTTGAAAGATAAAAAAGTGCTTATTCTAGGCTTTGGTCGAGAGGGCAAAAGCACATACAATTATATAAGGAAATATTTGCCTGAAAAAATGCTCGGTATTGGCGACGGCAGAGAGCAAAAAATTGATGACAATAATGTGGAATATTTCTGTGGTGAAGACTATCTTTCACATATTGGTAAGTTCGATATTGTTATGAAAAGTCCGGGTATCTCATTTGTGAATGTTGACGTTCCCGAAAATACTTATGTAACTTGCCAGACAGATTTGTTCTTGAAATTTGCGCCTTGCAAGAAAATCGGCGTAACTGGTTCAAAGGGTAAAACAACAACATCAACTCTCACATATAAAATGCTTTGTGCGGGTGGGGTGGATTGCGAATTGATGGGTAATATGGGACTCCCTGTACTTGACTATATTGAAGAAATGACTGCTGATAAAATCGCAGTTATTGAAATGTCGTCACATCAGCTTGAATTTACAAGAAACTCACCTGACGTTTCAATTCTCACAAATATTTATGAAGAACACCTTGAACATTATAAGGGTGGAATGACGGGCTATGTGAATGCGAAACTCAATATTGTCCGTCATCAAGGTGAAAAAGATACATTTATTTATAATGGTACACAGGGTGTTGAACCTTATCTCGATTTGAATACAGTTAAATCAAACGCTATTGCAATAAAAAAAGATGCTGACTTACCATTTGAGATTGACAATATCCATTTAGCTGGCGAGCATAATCGTCACGATGTGCTTTATGCATATACTGCAGCATCAAAATTCGGTGTAACAGCAGAAGATGCAAAAAAAGCCATTGATGATTTTGAAGGCATTGAGCATAGAATGGAAAACGTCGGCACATATAAAGGTGTTACATTCTATAATGATTGTATCGCAACGATTCCACATGCAGTAATGTGTGCAGTCAATGCAATTAAAGCAAATACTCTCATAATCGGTGGCAAGGATAGGGGAATTGATTATACTGACTTTGCAGTTGACCTTGAAAACAGCGACTTGAGTGTGATTATCGGCACAAAAACAACTGGGCACAAAATTATTGATATGATGCTCCAAAACGGCACAAAGAAAAAACTTATCAAAGCAGAAAACCTTGAAGAAGCAGTGAAGTCTGCTTATGAGAACACAAAGGGCATTTGTATCTTGTCCCCAGCGGCATCAAGTTATAATGAATATAAAAACTTTGAAGAAAAAGGCAGACATTATAAAGAACTCATTAAGAAATACGGTGAATAATATGGACTTAACAGAAAAACCAATAAATCAAGAATATAAATTTAAGGGCAAAATCGTTAATATGCGCGTTGACGATGCACTTCTTCCTAATGGTACAGTTGCAAAACGTGAAATCGTTGAGCATAATGGTGGCGTGTGCGTAGCGCCACTTGATAAAGATTATAATTTATATTTTGTAAAACAGTTCCGTTATCCTTATATGGAAGTTGTTACAGAATTACCTGCAGGTAAGCTTGAAAAAGGTGAAGACCCTTTTGAAGCGGGTAAAAGAGAATTAAAAGAAGAAACAGGTGCTGTGGCAAATAAATATATTAGTTTAGGCAAACTTTACCCAACACCCGGTTATTGTGGTGAAATTATTCATATGTATCTTGCAACTGAGTTGGAGTTTGGTGAACAGAGTCCTGACGAAGACGAGTTTTTAGAAGTTTATAAAATTTCGCTTAAAGAAGCAGTCAAGATGGTAATGAACGGTGAATTGCCCGACAGTAAAACACAGACAATGATTCTCAAAATCAATCAACTTAAAAACGAGGGCAAAATATGAAACTTGTACTTGCATCAAAATCCCCCAGAAGAAGTGAAATATTAAAAAACGCAGGGTTTGATTTTGTAATCCGCACAGCAGATGCCGATGAAACAATTAAAGAAGGCACAAATCCCGAAGATGCCGTAGTGATGCTCGCGGCACGAAAAGCAATGGCTGTTGAAAGAGCAAAAGACGAAGTAGTTCTTGGTGCTGACACTATTGTTGTGCTTGACGATAAAATACTCGGCAAGCCAAAAGACCGCGAAGATGCATTTAATATGTTAAGAAGTCTTTCAGGTAGGGTTCATTCTGTATTTACAGGCGTTTGCGCAATAAGTGATAAAGGGTCAATGACTTTTGCAGAAGAAACAAAAGTTGAGTTTTATCCATTAACTGACGAAGAAATAAATACTTATATTGACTCAAATGATTGCTATGACAAAGCAGGTGCTTATGGCATTCAAGGGCTTGCATCAAAGTTTATCAGAGGGATAAATGGCGACTATTTTAACGTTGTTGGATTGCCAATAAGTTCGGTTTATAAAAAGATTTTAAAAAATCAATAAAATTTTGATTGACATTTTGCGAAATTTGTTGTAAATTTAGTATGTATATGAATACATATCATTGAAAGGGGAACCTAAAAATGGCAAAAAAGGTTAGAACTCCCGAAGAAGTACAGGCTAGATTAGAAAAGAAAGCCGCTAAAAGAAAGCTCTTCTTTGGAACATTTACAAAAGCATTAGCATTCTTCCTTGCAATCGCAATGGTTTATTCACTTGCTATTATTGCTTTTACACCAGCAACAGTTGCACCAACAGGTGGCACAGTTCAGTCTGGTAACACATCAAATGGTTTTGATGATTATGATGATGGCTCATCAAACTCAGGCACAGGCGACGCAGGCACAAATGATGCTGGCAACGCAGGTAATGCTGGCAACGCAGGCGGTAGTGCAGCAAACAATAGCAAAAACGCAGAATATGTTAAGCTTTTGAATGATGCAACAGCAAAAGCAGCAAGTATGGGATATAATTGGGAAAGAATGGCAGCATTCGAAAATCCAGAAAACCCACTTCAGGTATTAGACAAAGATGGTAAAGACGCAAGTGATTCACTTAACTCAATCATTGCCTTGGTTGATGACAAAGCAACAATTTCAGGTGTTGTAGGTGGCTTCCTTGATATTCCACAGGACGGCAAGCCATACACAGCAAAAGTTGCAAAAGGCCAGACAAAAGATGTTGAAGGCATGAGAGGTAAAGAAGATAAATTCTTACTTAAGGGCGCAGCACTTACAGCAAGCGACCTTGCAGGTGATGTAGCAGTAAATGGAAACACTTATACATTTAAGCTTGTAAACTGCAAGAACCCACAGAAAGATAGCAAGAATGCAATTCACCATGTAACAAATGACTTTATCACTATTGGTGAAGTTAGAGATGGCGTAGCAGGCGCATTGGGTAACTTTAGCTCAAGACTTAAGATTAACGATTCAACAGTAAATTACGATAGCATTGTTGTAGTTGCTGTAATTGAAAACGGCGCACTTAAATCAATGAAAGTTGATTACAGAATGGATGTAACTGAATTGAATCTTGTAGCTGACTTGGTTATCACAAAGATTCCTATGACAGGTAAAGGTGCAGGCAAAATTTCAATGACTTACAATAATTTTGCATAATATTTAAGTGATTTTACTTATCCAATCCCGAAAGGAACTATGGTTCTTTTCGGGATTTTTTTGTCTAAATTTATTGTCAAAAAAACAACAAAATTTATTGTTGAAAAGATATGTCAAAATACACAAAATATAGTGTTCAATTTGTACGAGAAAAAGACGAAATTAGGGTTGATTTTAAGGCTTTTTGGTAGTAAAATAAATACGTATAAATATACACAATAGGGAGTAGTCTACTCTTTTTTAGAATTGATGACTTTTTAGGCTAATCCACAATATATTGTGTTTGAACTTAATTCGGGAGGCGTTTTCCGTATGAATATGAATATGGATATCAAAGATTTAATAGCAAAACTTAAATCAGGAAGTGGCAAAAACACCAACAAATCAGGTGGAAGCAGTTTTACAGCGTTTTTTGATAAAAATCCAAAAATGAAAGTGATTATTCCGGCGGTTTTTGTTGCAATTTCAGTTCTTGTTGCACTTGTAATTATCATATCAACAAAATCACCTGACATTGACACAACTCTGGTTGTTGGTGGCGAAGCACAGAATGTTGATGTTCTTCCACAAGATGTCAGAGATTTAGAAGATATTGAAATTGAGGGTGGAAATGTTTTTGATGAGGTTGATGTTGCAAATGCAAAAATTACAGCAATCATCAAAAACTCTGACGGTTACTATACAGCAGTTATGGAAACAAAAACAAACTCATATTCAACACTTAATGTTGGTGACTACATAAATGGTTCATCATGGATGGTTGAAGATATTACAGATGACGGCGTGTTAATCGCACTCGGCGAAAAGAAAGTTGAAATCAAATACGGTAAATAAATCGTGTTGAAATAAATTTTGTAATCATTTTATTAACATAAAAGTTTTTTAGGGGGAACTAAAAATGAAAGGTTCTAAGAAGTTCGGCAAATCAATTCTTGTAGTTGCTTTGTCACTGATTCTCATCTTCAGTGCTGTGGCTCCACTCACTGTTATGGGTTCAGAAAATTATGGTGGCGGTTCAAATGGAAACGGTCTTGGTCAATATCGTTACTACTCAGTTAAGAGCGGTGATACAATGGCATCAATTGCTCAGAAAAACGGTATCACAATTAGCGATATTATGACTTATAACAATCTTGACAGTAATGACACTCTTTACAGAGGTCAAGTGCTCAAGCTCCCAATCACATCAGCTAACGCACCATCAAGCATTGTTTCATCAAAGATTACAATCAAAGCAAAAGATGCGAGCGTTAAAGACGTTGTTTCAGCTATCGCTTATAACGCAGGCTACACAGTAATCTTTAAGGGTACAGATTCAAAAATCAGTGTTGAATTCGAAAATATGTCTCCAATGAAAGCTCTTGACTATGTTACAAGATTCGCAGGTCTTTCATATCTCAAAGATGGCAACACCCTTTTAATCTCAACTCCTGAAGACCTTAACACAACTTTCGTTGATTCACTTGTTCTCACAAAGTTTACACTCAAATATATCACTCATAGTGAACTTATGAGTCAGGCAAGTGCACTTGGCCTTTCAAGCATGAAGACAGTTTCTCAGTCAAACAACCAAAGAGAAATCTGGATTAGCGCATATCCAAAAGAGATGGCAAAACTTAAAGAACTTATCGAAATTCTTGATGCAAGTGAAAATATCAGCGTAGGCAGCAACAGCATTGCAGCTGCATTTACCCCTATCAAACTTGACTATATCACAGCTTCTGAATTCTCAAGCCTTCTTGGCAGCCTTGGTCTTCATACAGGTATCACAATGTCTTCATATCCAATGACATTGTTCGTATATGTAAGTGGTGTTCAGCTTTCAGATATTATGACAATCAAAAAGGTTGTTGACACAGAAGATGCACTCAGCAATGTTCTTGGCGGTGACGGCACAACAACTCCTGATGGTTCAACAGGCGATAACACAACACCAAATCCTGATGATTCAACAGGTGATAACACAACACCAGCTCCAGATGATTCAACAAACACAAATCCTGATGACTCAACAACAGAAGAACCAGTTGAAGAGCCAACAGTATTCGAGAAAATTGACCTTGTGAATATCACAAGAAGTGATGCAGAAGCTCTTATTGCTAAATCAGGTGAATCTGTTACAACTTATGGTCATGACAGAATGACAAAATCTCTCTGGCTCTTTGGTACACAGAGTGCAATCGATGCAGTTAAAGCACTTATCACAGCCGTTGACGAAAATGTTGCTTCTGCAGCAGACACAGTTCATACATACACAGCTCAAAATTGTACAGTTGATGAACTTATGAAACGTCTCCAAGGCGTAACATATGAAAATGTTTCATTCTATCAATATGACCATTCAAATATCACAAATAATATTATCGTTTATTGTGATGACACAACTTGGAATAACGAAATCTTGCCATTACTCCAAAAACTTGATTCAGTAGATGGCGCAAACGTTAAAACTTGGATTCCAGTAGCATCAGCAGAAGGCGATGCAATAGCAGCATTAACTGAAAAAGTTAATACATTGAAAGGTCTTTATCCAGATGCATTTAGCGGTGTTGAAATCAGATATATCTTTATGGATAGTAAGACAGTCGTTTATGCAAATGCAACATCAGCTGAAGCAACAAGAATCAAGAATATCATATCAGCATTTGATAATGCATAATTAAAATAATTTGGGGTGCGAAATTCGCACCCCTATACCCGCCTATATAAGTATTTTAGATTTTGAAGAAAAGAGATGAAAATTCATGCAATTTTCCGGTAAACCAAGTAATTATCCGGTTACATTAGAAGACCTTCTCAGACTTACTGTTGAGAAAAAAGGCTCTGACCTTCATATTGTCAGTGGTATTCCACCTTGTATCCGCATAAATGGTGACTTGGTAAGACAAGAAGAATTACCAAGAATGTTTCCAGAAGATGTTGAAGCTCTTCTTCTTCAGGTTATTTCAGAGAACCAGAAACGAGAATTAGAAGTTGAATGGGAGCTTGACCTTGCAGTTTCAGTTCCAGGCTGTGCTCGTTTCCGTGGTAATGTTATTGTTCAAAGAAACTCAATTGCAGCAGTTTTTAGAGCAATCCCATTCAATATTCCAGAACTTGATAAATTGGGACTTCCTGCAGATGTCAAGAGACTTTGTAATCTTCCTCGTGGTCTTGTTCTTGTTACAGGACCTACAGGTAGCGGTAAATCAACAACTCTTGCAGCGATGCTCAACTACATAAACGAGCGTTACGAAACGAATATCGTAACAGTTGAAGACCCTATTGAATTCTTGCACACACATAAGAAATCAACAATAAGACAAAGAGAAATCGGAACAGATACAAAAAGCTTTGCAAATGCTCTTCGTACAGTTCTTCGTCACGACCCTGACACCATTATGATTGGTGAAATGCGTGACCCTGAAAGCATCAAAATTGCGGTTACAGCTGCTGAAACAGGACATTTGGTTTTCTCAACACTCCACACTCAGACTGCTCCGCTTACAATTTCGAGAATTATTGACTCTTTCCCAGCTGAACAAAAGGCTCAAATCCGTTCTCAGTTGGCAAACTCGTTAAAAGCAGTTATTTCTCAACAACTTATTCCGACAATTAACGGTAAGGGCAGAGTTGCCGCCGTTGAATATATGGTTGATACTCCTGCGATTAAAAACCTTATTCGTGAAGAGAAAGAACATCAACTTTACGCTACAATGCAAACAGGTCAGATGCAAGGTATGCAGACTATGGACCAGGCATTGCTCAATCTTCTTAAGCAACAGAAAATTTCAAAGGACTCAGTAGTTGAATTCTGTGTTGACCAAAAAGAAGTTTTAAGACTTATGGCCACAATGGGCTATTAATCACCTTAATTTAAAGGGGGAAATCTCTTGGCAGCATTTACTTATGACGGTTTAAACCGACAAGGTCAAAATGTTCACGGCGAAGTTATTGCTGATAACTCGTCCCAAGCTATAAATAAACTCCGTGAAGCAGGCATTATTGTTACGGAGATGAAAGAAAAAGCAAATAATGCTAATAAAATGTCATCAAAATCAGGTGGCAAGGTTACAACTGAAGATGTTGCAGTTTTCTGCCGACAGTTAGCAGTTATGCTTTCAGCGGGTGTTCCGGTTACGAGAGCACTTTCAACTCTTTCAAAACAGACTGAAAACGGAAAATTTGCAGCTGCAATTGATAATGTTGCAAAGAATGTTGAAGGCGGTATGCCGCTTTCAGATGCGTTTAAAGAATATCCTAAAATTTTCTCACCATTGTTCATAGCTATGATTGCAGCAGGTGAAACCGGTGGTATTATGGAGCAATCTCTTGTTAGCCTTGCTGACCAGATGCAGAAAGAAAAGAATCTTCAGAAAAACATTAAATCGGCGTTCTCATATCCACGAAGCGTTGGTATTATGGCTGTTGTAATTTTGATTGCAATGCTCTATTTCATGGTTCCTACTTTCAAAAAGATGATGAAAGATGGAATGGAACTTAATGCACTTTCACAATTTATTTTTGATGCTTCAGATAGCTTGATTGCAAATACAGGTACATGGTTCTTGGTAGCAGTTGCTATTGTTGGTGGAGTTATTTTAATAATGAAGAGTCCTCCAGCTCATTTGCTTTGGGAAAACACAAAACTCACAATGCCGGTTTTCGGTTCGTTTATGACCAAGATGGTTGTTGCTCGTTTTTGCCGTACATTTGCAACACTTCTTGCAGGTGGTGTCACAGCAGTTGAAGCTATGAAGAGCGCAGGACCAACAGCAGGTAGTGATAAGCTAGCAAAAGCAGTTGAACAAGCTATTTCAGATATTGAAGAAGGCTCACCAATTTCTAACGCACTTGAAAAGAGCGGATTATTCCCACCAATGGTAACAGGTATGGTGGCTATCGGTGAAGAGTCAGGTGCATTGCCTGAGCTTCTTGATAAAGTTGCTGAGTTCTTTGAAGAAGACGTAGAAAACACATCACGCAACCTTAGAGCTATGATTGAACCAATTGCACTTGTTTTCGTCGGCGTGGTTGTTGGTGGTATGCTTATTGCTCTTTATGTTCCAATGCTTACAGCTTCTACGTCAATGGGTTCATAAAAGAAGAGTTATCCGTATATATAGGAGAATGATACTATGGCTAAAACAAAAAGCATAATTGGTTGTGAAATAACAACTAATGAAATCAGAGCTGTTGAGCTCACAAAAGAGAACGGGATTTATAAAATTCTTGCGATGGGATATATGCCTTTGGAAGAAGGAATTATAGAAGAAGGATTTATAAGAGATGCAGACCGTTTTAATACAGCTATCACTCAGTTAATTGCTTCTGGCAACTTCCAGTCAACAGATTTTGCGGTAGCAGTGAACAATGAAAATATCCTTATGAGATATGCATCTTTCCCAAAAGTTGAAAGTGATAAGCTTCATAATATGGTTCTTTTGCAGGCACAAGAGTTTATTCCTATTCCTATTCAGGAGATGGAAGTCGATTATGTTGTTGCAGGTGAAACAAAAGATGACGATGATGTTCCACAGACAAACGTTATGCTTATAGCTGCAAGAAGACAGATGCTTGAAGGCTATATCAACATTTTCACAGCATCAAAATTTCAAATTCAGGATATTGATTCATCACTTCTCGCATATTGCCGTGGTATCAATGAAATTTGTGACGGCGCTAAATATGGTATTGTTAACCTTACAGACGATGTATTAAACTATATTGTTGTTCACGGTGATGAAATTTCAATGGTTCGTTCCATCACAATCCCTGAAAAAATGCAGAAACCAGTTGCTGCAATTTTCAAAGAGTCACGAGATGAGTCTTATAGTGACGAAGATATAGAAGCAGTTAGCTCTTTCCTTATGCAAGAAACATCTTCAACTATCAGTTACTATTCAATGCAGAATAATATACCAATGGATAAAATTTATTTTATTTTAAACTCAACTGCAGTTTCCAAAATTTTACCTGTTTTACAGGAAAATATTTATATACCAATGGAAATTCCACAGTTTTATCCATCACTTCAGTCAACAAGTGTTACACCATTGGGTGAGTATGCAAGTTGCATTGGAGTTGCAATGTCAGGTTTGGAGGGATAAGTTTTGTTTAAGGTTAGTTTGTTGCCTGCAAGTTACCGAAAATTACTTGATGGCAAAAAGAAAAAAGATTTAATTCTTAAAATTGCATTAGTGGCATTGTTTTGTATGTTGCTTGTTTATGCAGGATTTTTTGTAAGAACATTAGTCCTTAAAGGACATTTGAAAGATGTTAACAGACAGAATTCTATAATAACAGCTGAAATTAATGAGTTGCAGCAATATAAAGTTATTTATGATGACCTTGTGCTTTCTCAAAATAGACTTGATACTATTAAAGCAAAGAACCCAAGTGCATTAAAATTTATGACACTGATTCAATCAAATCGTCCAGAATACGTAAAGATTAAGGCTATATCATTAAGTGATTGGCAAAATAATCCAGTTTGTGTTATTGAAGGTGAACTTTCAGCTGCACAAAAAATTCGAGATGCTGTTGACCATCTTCGTGCTTACGAAGAATTTTTAAAGACTAACGAAGCTTTTAAAGATATCGTGACAGAAGTAAAAGTTTTGAATGATATGCCGATTATAAATAATACTGGTGATAGTGAAACATATTCTTTCAGAATATTTATTTCTCTTGGTGGGACAATTGCTATGGACGAATCAGGTAACTTGATTACAACTACTACAACCACCACAACTACCACAACGACTACAACAACTACTACAGCACCTGCTGAGACACAGTCAACTGAGTCAACTACAGCAGCGGAATAAGAGGAGGATTAACAAATGAAAACAAATATAAATCTTTCTCAAATTAAAGGGAAAATTAACGGCAATGTGGTTATAACTATTATTTTGGTTATCTTAGCAGTTGTTCTTGGTTATGTGTGCTGGTTAACTTTTGATGAAGGCGAAACTTTACAAAACAGTATTTATGCTAGTGTTGAAGAATATGAAGATAATAGAACTCTATTGAAGAATCTCAAAAATCTTCAAGCAAATTCAAACTATTATACTGCCCAAAAAGAAAAGTATGACGAAGTTATTGCTGATGCTGATACATACAATACAGTAGATTATTATGTAGAGCTTACAGAACTCTGTGAAAAATATGAGTTAACTATCAAAGAAATTACAGTTGGTGAATTAGTGCCAATGGGTAATGTTAAATCTGCAACATCAATTCTTGCTGTTGAAGGTGACGAAATCAACGTTAAACAAATGGCAGAATTCATTGTTTCACAAAAACAAATCGCAAGAATCGACACAATTGCAATGACAGAGCAAGCTGATGGAAGCGTTCTTGCTTCATTTGCAATTGTTAATTTCACAAAATAAGAATTAGCAGAAAATCCAAGAAGAAAGATAGGTTTTTTTATGGGTGATATTATAATCCCCGGCAGTATTTGCGCAAGACTTATAGATGCCGGTATAATAAATGAAAACCAACTTAAAGAGGCTCTTGAAATTCAAAAAAACAGCAAGCAACTTATCGGTACAATTCTCACTCAATTAGGATATTGTACAGAAGAAGATATTGCAAAAACTCTTGCAAAGAAAACTGGTTATAAATTTGTTTCAATTGACGAAGTTGGCGTAAATATTGCGGTTGCAAACCTTATTACACCTGAGTTTGCGCTTAGAAACAATGCTCTTCCTCTTTATGAAGAAGAAGGTGTTGTATATGTTGCGATGCAAAATCCTAATGATATTCTTTTGGTTGATAACCTGAGAATGATTACAGGATATGAAATTTGTCCTGTTGTTGCAGCAGATATGGAACTTGCTGTTGCGATTGAAAACTTCGCAAACATGAATAGCGGTGTTGAAGATTATGGCGAAGAAGAAGAGATAAATGAATCTGAACAAGTAGATATTGATGACAAACCAACAGTTCAGCTTGTTAACCAGATTATTAATAATGCTATTAAAGCAGGTGCATCTGATATTCATATTGAAGCTCTCGAAAAATATATGAGAGTTCGCTTTAGAATTGACGGTGTTTTGCAAGAGATTATGCAAAACTCAATCAAGATGTATGCAGGTGTTATTTCAAGAATTAAGGTTATCGGTGGTATGGATATCGCTGAACGCCGTATTCCTCAAGATGGTCGTGCGACAGTTAAGTTTGAAGACAAGACAATGGATATCCGTATTGCATCAATGCCAACAGTTTATGGTGAAAAAGTCGTAATGCGTCTTTTGGAAAGAGATAGCACAAAAGCAATTACAATTAAAGATATTAAATTCAGTCCTCGTCAATTTGATAGATTTAACCATGCAATTCGTTTGCCATATGGTTTTGTTCTTGTTACAGGACCTACTGGTAGTGGTAAATCAACAACTCTTTATGCAACTTTGGCAGAAATCAGCACAATTGAAAAGAATGTTATTACACTTGAAGACCCTGTTGAACGCCGAATGGCTGGTATCAACCAGGTTCAGATGAATAATCGTGCAGGTATGACATTCGCGGCAGCTCTTCGTTCAGTTCTCCGTTCGGACCCTGATATTGTCATGGTCGGTGAAATTCGTGATAGCGAGACTGCAAAAATTGCCGTTGAAGCTGCTCTTACAGGACACTTGGTTCTCTCAACACTCCATACAAATGACGCACCTGGTGCTGTTACTCGTCTTGATGAAATGGGCGTTGAACCATTCCTTACAGCGTCGTCATTGGTTGGCGTTCTTGCACAACGTCTTGTTAGAAAACTTTGTCCAAAATGTCGTGAAGAATATGAAATTTCTCATGCAGAACTCAAAAAGATTGTTCCTGACCTTGAAACTTATGGATACAATCAACCTTCATACAAACTTTATAAAGCAAAAGGTTGCTTGACTTGTAATAATACAGGATATAAAGGCCGTGAAGCTGTATTTGAGTTCCTTACAGTTACAGAAGAAATGAAACGTCTCATTCTTGATAGAGCTACAATCACGGAAGTTCGTGAACTTGCTGTTTCACAAGAAATGAAGACACTTAAAGACGAAGGTCTTTATAAAATGATGGAGGGCACAACCTCTCTTGAAGAAGTTATGCGCGTTATCGTATAATATCTCAAAGTTCTTACCATACTAGCTTAGAAAGGAGCAGACAAAATGAAAAAATACCTTAAAAACAATGAGGGTATGGCTTTGCCTATGGTGCTTATCATAATGGCAATATTAATGACATTTGCAACAAGTTTGGCTTTGTTTGCTTATGATTCATTACTATCGGTTAGATGGATGGGCAACGAAAAAAGAGCTTATTATTTAGCACGTGCTGGCATTGAGGCTGCTTCTTATGCGTATCAGGTAGCGGCAACAGATAGTACATCATATAATGACAGTACGGATGTTAATGGATTAAGTGATATTTCACAAGTTGTTATTGCTGCTAGAGATGGTGCTTTAAATGCTGATGGCTCTGCTCCGGTAAAATCCAATACAATTTATGCTTATTACACAACCCAAGATGGAGGAAATGGTCCCTATAATGGTATTCGATTTGAACAATCAGGTGATACGGATTCACCAGATTGTCTTGGTTCTTTTGTCGTTGAGATAGGTAAGGGCATTGATTTAAGACAATTCAGGGAAAATGAAAATCAAAATTTTACACAGGATTCGGATGATGTTGTTGCTTTTAAATGTACTGCTCGTTGTGGTAGAGCAGGCGACGCCCGAACAAGAGTAATGTATGCTTATATAACTGAAACAGCAGGTGCAGATAAGGTTAAACTTTATGGTGATGATGGTACTTTTAAGCCAGAAAACTTTACAAAAGAGCCAGAAATAGAAATTGACCTCAATACAGGTAAAACAAATTATGCGACTGACAATAAAGGCTTTATAGGCTTCTTTAAGAATATTAACAACTTCTTTAAGGGTGTCATGAAAGACATAATGATAAGAATTTTAGGAAGTACCAAAAAAGTTCAGCCATATTCTTTTTCTCACGGTGGTAGTGTTGTTCTTACAGCTCCAGCTAAATCTAAAACAATTAAAGCTCCGACATCTTCAAGCGATAGTGTAAGAGACCATTTATATATTATTCAAACAGCTAAGAACCTTTTTATAAATGCAGGACTTGATGCTACATCTGAAAAGCAAGGTTTCACAACATTTGGCCTTTACGGAGACCAAATTGTTGTTGACGGTGACATCACCATGGATGTTTACATAACGGACCCGGATTCAATTTTAGGTAATAGCCATTTGGGTGGTATTGCAGCACAAAGAAATTTCCGTATTGGTACAGTTATTATAGGTTGTGCAACTTCATCGGGAACCTGCTCAGACCCGTTAGGAGCAAGCGAGGGTGGACTTCAGGTTAATGGTGAAAAGATTGAAAAAGTCAATAAAATTTTCTTTAATGGTAATGTTGTATTGAAAGTATATACTCAAGGTGCTGCAACACAAACATTTCGTGTGTTTAATGCCGGCGATGTTGCATATTTCGATGGTTGTAATGTAACTGCAACTCGTAGTGAAACTGAGACTGGTGAAGCAACTGGTGGTTCAAAGGGTATAGATCTTTTAAGATTCTTTATTGATGCTTCATTAGCAGATTTAGATGGATTTGAACAAAATGAGAGAACAAAAAACAAGTTAAGACAGATATTGAAAAATTATTATACATCTGATGGCAAAGATTATGAGCCTTATGTAACTGAAGATGGTAAAACAATACTTATGAGAAAGATTATTGTTAGAGAAACAAACAATACTTATCTTGTTGATGGTTCAACAAACAATATAAAAGAAATAATCCAGCCAAGTGAAGGTGCTGGTGCAGAAATTGTGTGGGGCAGACCACGCCACGGGGATGTTTGGAATAATTTTGAAAAGGTGAGCTAAAATGTTGAAAAATCATCTCAATATAATTAAACAAAAAAAAGGTATGAGCCTTGTTGAAGTTATGACAGCAATGACTATCTTAACCTTAATGATTTTCTGCTTTGCTCCACTCTTTTTGTCTTATTTCAATAGTATTGACATTGCTGGTGACAGACTTGATGAAATTCAGTATGAAGCAGGTGTTTTACAACGTGTTATCGGTAGCTTTAATAAAGCTGAGCAACAGACAAGTGATGGGTACATTTCAAGTTTCCAAACAATTCCATTAAAACTTACAAGTAGTGGCAATGTTAAATTAACAGAAACAAATGAAAATAAAGATTCAAATGGTGCTCTTCTTAGTGTTACAGTAAGCGAAACAGGAAAGTCTCTTACAAATAGCAAAACCATTGCAACACAGGCTGCAAGTGGTACACTTGCTAATATTACTGGTAGCTATTTGACATCTAACCCTAATGATTTAGAAAGCGGTTTCACAACAATTTACACAGGCGACATTGATGCAGGCTTTTATTGCTTTCCTAAATCAATTACTGATGACTTTATTAAAAAAGATATTATAGTTGTAGCAGATGGCATGAATGCAACAACAGAAGGCTTTAAGCTTTACATAAATATTGATGAGGCAGATGCAAAGGATTCAACTATTTATGGTGAAGATAGTACTGGCGTGTTTTTGCGAGAAGGCGTTTCATGGGATATACGCACGCTTGATGGTGTTGCTGATACTTTTGTCATTACTCTTTATGGTGGTAAGGGTGTTTCTTATGAAAATTCACCTGTAACAATTACATATGGTGCATATTCAAAAAATATTGAAGTTGATGCACCAATGATGATTATGGTTGGTGAGGGCAACAGCAGTGGTGAATATAAGTATTATGTTTCTCGTGGTGAAATAGTTGACCCTAATGGCGATGGAACAGCAGACACCCTTGCAGTTCTTCAAAGAACAATGCATAGTGCTCCATTGACTTCAGCTATGAATGATGTTACTTGGGTTCCGGCTGAAAGTGCCGATGAGCATGCTAAAAACAATACAACTCAAGAACCATATGGCTATTATGTAATGTGTGGCGATAATGGTCAAATTCGTCGATTCTGGCGAGAAGATGATACTACTAATCCTGACGGTAGCATTAAATATGGCAACTACTATTGGGGTGGAGACTATACTTATTACACAAACACTAACTTAAATAAAGGTACTAATACATACACATTAGAGGGAAACAAAGAAGATGATGGTCGTGTTTTAAGCACCAATGTTTCTTATAAATTCAATTCAAGAAGCGCAGATGAAGTTGGTAATACAAAAAAGGGTTTCCGACTTGCTGCCCGAGACGATAATAGTGTGTTGCAGTCTATTATTACATCTTCAATTACATCATATGGAAGTGGCGATACTTTAGTTTTCTATGGTTCAGATGGCAAATTTTTTACAGCTGCAGCACAGCGCAAAGGAGATGCTTTTTACCCGGATTATACACATTCATCTGATGGCATTACGGGCTTTAAAAATTTGTATGATAGATTAAAAGCTTTAAGTTGGACCGGTTTAAGGTTTGATGCTCAAGGTTGGAGTGAGACGGATGTAGAAAGAATGAAATTCTTTAATTATGAGGCATATGCTTGGCTAAAGACGGATCCAGGAAGTTACTTTAACAAGATTAAATCGCGTACTTCGAGCACTATTCCTGATTACAGCATTCCAATTACACTTACATCGGCAGATGCTATTGTTCTCGGAAATGTGGGTGGTGAAGGTTATGCAACATCTGCAAGTGGCTATAGCTATCCAACTAAAACTTATACTCTTTATGCGGGTTATATTCCTGCTGTTATGGACCTTTGGTCCAGTACAACAAACAATGACTATGAAGGAAAGCAACAGGGCTGGGACGCAATTATACATGACCATGTTATATATGAAAAAAATTCAGCAGTAAAAGTGAACAACCCTGTAACATCATATAATACTGTAAGGGTAGATCGTTATATAGGCGGTTCCGGCGCAGAATCAACCGCCTACTGGAAGGCAACATTGGGCGTTACACCATTTATCACGAGTGATGCTGCATCGGATAATTATGATATTGATCAAGCTAACCCGCAGGGATATGGCTCAGCACCAGCGAATTTGAAAGTTTCTAAAAAATTGCAGAAAATTTTTGCTGCTGAAAACTGGTGGGGTATTACAAAAAACACACGTTCAGCTCAGGCTGTATATTTTCCATATATAAATTTGGACTATGCTTTTACGGGTAAATTTTATGACAACTGGGTTTTAAGTGAAGATAAAGCAATTGATAGTGACACTGATATTCTTCCATGGAAAAATTATTCTCGCAAGAATGGGTATCAGGGCTATATGACAAATGGTAGAGTAATTGATATTACTGTGTCATATTTATCTGACCCGTTAGCAATTCATGCGAGCTTAAATCCAACTGATGATATTGTTTATGACCAGTCAAACAGAAAAGATGACCAGATTTTCTATTGGAATAATAGAAGAGAAAGCATTACTCTGCTTGATGTTGCAAGTACAGTTGTTCCTTCTGCCACAGAAGATGTTCCAATTTCATTAGCCGTTGGCTATACCCTTGGCGGTCTGGCTCACTTCGGTGATGGTAACGAAGTTTATCCTAATGCAGTTATGAATAATGGTATTGTTCTTCTTCGTTCAGGTGTGGCTCAATTTGGTAACCAGAGTTCAGACAACTCACAAACAGGCGAAAGTTATGCTAAGAACGGATTTGGATATATGATGGATACTGAATCAAACTATTTCCACCAGTTCTATTTCCTTAATTCGTTTGTTAAGCATAACAAGCATACAAGCGCAGATGAAGATTTAGGTAATTTCCACGGCGAGTGGTCTCAGGGGCCTAAAGAGGGCACCCATTTTGGTAATCTTTATGGTGCTGCTTGGTGGCAAAATAACCGTCATATTGATTTTGTGTCACAAGAAGGTGGCAAACCTGCTGAGGTTATAAATAGTGATGGCTCAAAAACGTTTGATGCAGGCAGTTATGAATATCTTCGCTGTCACCCATTGTCAAATACAAAGGTTAATTGTGTTGACTGGGGTGTAACCTGGAGCAGTAACCCAGAAGCTATGTGGGGAACTGAAAACGGCACAGTTCTTTCGTGGAAAGTCGACCTTCAGGCAGCGAGAGAAGCTGGCAAAGACTGGGATGTTGTTCATAACTATAATGACCAATCAGTTGTAGCTGAATTCCAGTCTTATAAATGGGTTGACAATGTTGATAACAGGTCATTTAATCATGGTTCAAAAGAGTGGAAAGATACACTTGGCTCAGCTGTATGGGGTTCAGAAAAGAAAAACTTTTGGGGCACAGTAACAGAACCACTTATTACAAGTTATCCATTCAGAAATGGCGACGGCAGTAAAAACTTTAATCAGTTTAAATATTTCTATGATAGCACTTCACAGTCTACGGGACTTTATGGAACGATTGGTTTCATTTCTACTCTTGAAACAATCAATGACATTGAGTATGCTGACGATTTTTGGATAGCAGTTGGTGACCAGAGTGATAAAAACCCTGCTGATTACTGTGCAAGCGGCACATATTCTGGCGGTGGCGAAGTGGCAAAAGCATATTCTGGTGATGGAACAGGTGGCTCATGGGTAAATGTCCGCTATTGGGTTGACACAAGCGGTGGTAAAACACCACAGTCAAATGGTAATGATTATTATCATTGGCGCGCAGTTAAGATTTCAACTGACAAAAACTGCAATATTGTTCAGATTAACAATGTTAACGGCATGTGGATTGCTACAGGTTATGTTGATGGTAGTAATGGTGGTAAAAAGAATGACGAATATGACCCAGGTGAAAAGCCAGTAATTTGTTGGACTTATGACCCACTTAAACCTTGTGGCGAACCGGGCGGTTGGTCCGATAAAGTTGAATTCTATAGAGAAGGCGCAACATCTGAAAGTATTTCAAACACTATTTCCAAAAATACAGTCGGCGGTATTAACTCTTGCGCAACAAGGTCTTAATTAAAATGATTTAACGGGGTGGGCAACTCCACCCCATAACCCTTATTTATTGAGGTGAGTATAATGTTCAAACTTCTTCATAAAAACAGAAAAGGTTTTACAATAGTTGAAATGCTGGTTACCTTGGTTGTGCTTGGCATGGTTTTAGGCATGGCAGGAAACTTGCTTTA
Organism: uncultured Clostridia bacterium; assembly: GCA_937898195.1. Lineage (GTDB taxonomy): Bacteria > Bacillota > Clostridia > Oscillospirales > Acutalibacteraceae > Fimenecus. Next base: position 37,120 of record CALEJD010000085.1, read on the forward strand.
TCAACTCACAAACTTCAATAATATGGCAACATATCGTTATGAAATTCAAAACGCTGTTAAAATGGCGTATACGAAATTTGACACTAATCGTAACTCAATTGTTCAAGCATATCAGGCGGATGTTCTTTATGATCCTGTTATTGCAGGTGGAATTAAATTTAATACTGAAGACATCAGTGGCAGAGCGCTTGAAGCGGGTGAAAACAAAGACTTTATTTGGAATAATGGCACTCCAAAATCTATGCTTGCCGATGAAAATAATGAGTATTTTACCTATATTTTTTCGGCTCCGGCTACTGATGTGGACGGCAATGATTTGGGCATGCTCTTATTTATAAGACATTATAATACTAATACTTATGAGCTTTATCTTGACCCAGAAGGCATGGGTACACTTCCGGTTGAAATTCGTTTTGAAATCGGTACAAACGTTCCAGCAACAAGAAGTGAAGATGACTATAAAAAGGAAGAAACGCCAACAGAATATGTGTCTCACTCTATTGCTGTAACAATCAAATCGGGACGTGACGAAGTTACAAATTATGCGGTTGACACTGCATATACCCTTGAAAATATAAAACAAAATGGCAAGTCAATAAATTATTCAGGTTCAAAACTTGTTAATGAATCTGAAAGCTGGAATGATGGTGGGAAAACAGGTCCTGCGGGATGGGTTCACAACTCTATTACAAACTTTCCTACATCGACTGCACTAAATTTTTCAAGTACGGACTATGCAAGCAAGGAAATCGATAGGTTGAAAAGCTATGGCAATATTATGCGATTTATCTCGCCAGAGGCCTATTTTTCTGACGACGATGTTTCTGGTAACCCAGGTACACTTACAGCAAGCTGCCTTACATATTTTGCTATGAATGGCTCGAAAATGGCTGAGAGAGTACTTGATAATCTTCGATTGTTCCGTGATAATGTGCTTCTTGGAACAGAGTTTGGTGACTGGTTTATTCATCAGTATTATTATGTATGGTCACCATTCTTGATTGAACACACAGCATTCTTGAAACCTGTTTATCAGGCAATCTTGATTCCAGTTTCTTATGTGTGTGAATTTATAGCAAAATTATAATGAACAGTTAAGACGAGATGTGTAAAAAATATCTCGTCTTTTTTGTACACTATTTTCTATTGACTATTTTTGCCAATGGGTGTATAATTAATTCGGCAGGGTACGGTTTGTTCCCGTTAATCCCAGTAAAGAGGGTAATTAAAATGAGAAAATTATTTAATAAAAAAGGTTTTTCACTTGTCGAATTGATGATAGTTGTCGTTATTATGGGTATTTTGATTGCAGTTGCAATCCCACTTTATGGTGCAATTACAGAAAATGCTGAAAAGAAGACTTGTAAATCTAACCAAGCTTTAATTCGTGAAATGTTTGCAAAATATTGTGTTGCTGAGAATGGTAAAACAGCAACAACTTTATTGGGTAGTGATAATACTTATAGCAGTGAAGACGGCGCAACAGAAGGCATTGATGCAGCTTTCATCGAAAGTTTTGATGATGGTTTTCCAACCTGTTCTCTTGAAGGCCATTATTATGTTGTAACTAGGGTAAGTGATTATGACATTGAAATTAAATGTTATAAAGATGATGGTAGTTTAGAAGCAACTCACAACGAGTAATTGTTAAAAGCTCACAAAGAAGATTCATTGAGTTTGGTTATTTCGACAAAATTCAAAAAAAGACTTTACAAATTAAATGGTTTGTAGTAGTATATTGGTACGGAAAGTTCCCGTTCAAAACAATCTTGGTATTCAGGTCAATAGGGACCTTAATATAAAAATTCTATATTCTTTAATTAAAGGAGAAAACTATTATGAGAAAAATGATGAACAAAAAAGGCTTCTCACTCGTTGAGCTTATGATTGTTGTTGTTATCATGGGTATCCTTATTGCGGTTGCTATTCCACTTTATGGTGCAATCACAGAAAACGCAAATAATAAGACTTGTGCAAACAACATCAAGGCTATCAAGTCAAATGCAGCTAGCTACAAAGCTACATACAACGAAAATGTTAAAGAAGCTGGCTTGAAGTCAATGTTCGACGACAATAACATTCCTGAATGCCCATATTCAGATGATGGCACAGCAAATGACTATTTCGTTGCAATCGATGCACAGGGCGCAGCAAAAGTAGCTTGCCAAAACATTACAAAGCATTATGCTGGTGAGACAAATGCTGATAAACAGGCAAAAATCGCAAGTAATCTTGGTCATGACGCTAGTGTTACAGCAAACAACTACGGTTCATAATTTAATGTTAGTTTAAATTAAAAACGCACATAAAGGCGAGGGGTTTTCCCCTCGTTTTTTATTGTCTATATGGTTGATATTGTATCTCATTTTGTGTTATAATTAACCCAATAAATTGAAAGCAGGGAATATCATGAAAACAAAAAAACAAATACCATATATCTGGTTAGGTCCAATAATTACATTGGGCATTATGCTTGTACTTTACGCTGTTGCAGGAGTTTATCCATTTGGAACAACATCAACAGCATTTGCTGACGGTTTCTCACAATATCTTCCTTTTCTTTCTGAGTTAAAGTTAAAAATTACTGAAGGCAGTTCTTTGCTTTTTACTTGGCACGCAGGTGGTGGCATAAATTTCTGGGCAACAATTGGTTATTATCTTGCAAGCCCATTGAATTTAATTGCACTTCTTTTTCCTGTCGAAAGAATGAGCCATGCATTTGCTTTAATAACTCTCATTAAACCTTTTTTCTTGGCACTTACTTTCTCTATTTTCTTAAAAAGCACATACAAAAAGAACGATTTGTCTATTGTAATCTTCTCGATTCTCTGGGCAATGTCTGGTTTCATGATAGGTAGTATAAATATTACATCTTGGTTGGATGCTATTATTTATTTCCCATTAGTTATTATGGGACTTAAAAAATTAATGGATGGCGAAAGTGCTTGGATGTATTCGTTGTTTTTGGGGCTTACCATTACATCTAATTTCTATATTGGTTGGATTGTTTGCATTTTCTGTGTAATCTATTTTATTTACTCTTTTATTGTTGATGAAGATGTTGTTTATGAGGGCGTCGCAAACACGCAAGAAGATAGCGAAAGCGAAGAGACAGTTAATATTTTTGCAGTTTTTCAGAATTCATATTTATTAAAATCTATTTTTAAATTTGGTTTTTCATCACTTTTGGCAGGTGCTTTGTCGGCAATCATGACCTTGCCTATGGCAAGTGCATTGCAAAGCACTGGTAAGGGTACAATTTCAACAGATACATTCACTGTAAATGTACAGGGCGTCTTAGGTTTGCTTGCGTCACATGTCTATCCTTATGAAAATGTGTATGATACTTTCTGTAATATAGGCTTTATGTTTATGTTTGTAGGAATATCAACTCTTATTTTAGTTGTTGCATATTTCTTTACAAAAGGTATTTCTGTTCGCAAAAAAATTGGCAATGCGTTCTTAATCGCTATAATGTGGGCTTCAATGCTTGTCAATGCTTTACATATTGCTTGGCATGGCTTTGGTGAGCCTATGGGAATTATGCATCGTTTTGCGTTTATATATAGTTTTATTCTCTTGAAAATTGCATATGAGGCATTTTGCGAAATTAAAAATATTAAGTGGTATGGGTTGCTTACAGGTGTAATTTTTGCTGTAATTTGTACTGCATGTGCATATTTTAATGATTTGTTTAATTCACTTTTCTTCTCTGCGGAACTTGTTATAAAAGTTTTAGTTGCAGTTGCTGTTTTCACTATCTTATTATGGCTTTTAAGCAAAAAAGAACGAGCAAAATCAACTCTGAATATTGTTCTTCTCATTTGTGTAATAGTAGAAACAATTATATTTAATTTCAATAATTTGAATACTTTTGATTCGATTGAAAATCTTGAAGAAAAACAAGTAGTTGATGAATTAACAAAAGATATCGGCGGTAGTGATAGAATTCATTTTGCAAGTAAAAAACAAGAATATAAAGATTTGGTTCAATATGACTTAAATTTTGGGTTTAATGGATGGGAAAACTATTCTTCTCTTGCTGATGGTGATTTTTCATTTGCAATGGAATATATGGGTACTTACGGTAATTCTTTAAATATGCAGAATGGTGCAAATGAAGAAACTCCGGTATTTAATATGTTATATCCAACAAAGTATTATATCGATGGTACAGGGCGTTTGAGTGAATCTTCTTTTAGAACAAAAATTTCTGAAAAAGATGGCTATACTCTTTATAAAAACAACTACACAATGCCGTTTATGTATACAATAAGTGATACTATTGATAATTGGGACCCATTTTCATATATTGTAGTTAGTGATAATCAAAATGCAGTTAATAAATATATAACAGGTACAGAAGAAGATGTAATAGTATATAACAAGCCGGATAACTTTAAATTTGAAAACTGCACACATATCTCTGCTGCTGACCGTGCTGAAGCCAATGGTGTGAATATGCCAGAAGGGTATTTCGAATTTGTTGAACAAAGCATGGTAGGATACTCATATAGAATTACCGATATGGCTAAACCTGCATACATTACCTTCGATTCAGTTGCAGAAACTGATGGTATGATGTATTTATATGTTGACACATATGAGCTCACAGATATGACGGTAACTCTTAATGGAAAAACTAATGAATATTATCTCTATGGTGTAGGTGATTATTGCACATACGAGCTCGGTGAAGTTAAAAAAGGTGATGTGGCAACTATTACAATTGGTGGTTATAGAGAAAATGATATTGAAGGTGACGAGGTGTATTTCGTAAAAAATAACAGTTTCACAACCACATCTTTCACCGTTGATATGGAAAAATTCGAAAACGCATACAACAAGCTTGATGCTATGAGTGACACTGAAATGCTTGAATTCTCTGACACTTATGTTAAGGCAAAAGTTACAAGCTATGAAGATGGTCTTCTCTACATTCCAACATCTTATGACGAGGGTTGGACAATTCTCATTGATGGTGTTGAAACACCACTTTATGAGCATGAAAGTCACATTTTGATGGCAGAAATCACCGAAGGTGAACATATTGTTGAAATGAAATATTGTCCTGTTGGTTTTGTGCCTGGTGCAATAATCACAGGTGTAAGCGTAGTAATTCTCGTGGCTTGGGCAATAATTGCCACAAAACGCTTTAAAAAGGAAGAAGAATATGCTACAATATCATCAAACGATGTGAATGAGGAATAATTATGAACTTTCTTTTAGTTACAAAAATCTTTTACACGGTTATTGTGTTCCTTTTTGGTACTTTAATCGGTAGTTTTCTCAATGTGCTTATTTACAGAATTCCAAAAGGTGAGAATTTTGTTACAGAGAACAGTCATTGTATGAGTTGCAATCACCGACTTTATGCAAAGGATTTAGTGCCACTTTTCAGTTGGCTCTTTCTTGGTGGTAAATGTCGTTACTGCAAGGCTAAAATTTCTGTGCAATATCCAATTGTTGAAGCAATCAACGGAATTATGTATGCGCTCATATTCTGGTTTATCTGTGAAGAACCAAGAATTGCACTCTTTGGTTACTGTGCAGCATTCTCTGCATTGCTCGTTGCAACAGTTATCGACTGGCGCACAATGGAAATTCCAGACTCAATGTGGATTACCGTTTTAATTGGCGGTGTAATCACTTATATTGACGAATTAGTTGCAGAAGGATTTGACCTTCATTGCCTCTTAGAACGCGTTATAGGCTTTTTTGCAGCAAGTGGCGTACTCTTCTTGCTTGCAGTTATCACCAAAGGTGGAATGGGTGGTGGCGACATCAAACTAATGGCAGCCGTCGGTTTTATGCTAGGGTGGAAAGTTGTTCTTCTCGCACTAGTTATGGGTGGATTTATCGGCACACTCTATCTTGTCTTTATGGCAATTAAGAATAAGGGCAAAGTACCAAGAAAAGTTCCATTTGCACCACACCTTTCACTTGCAACTGTGATTTGTATGTTCGTTGGTTCAAATATTATTGAGTGGTATTTAGCCCTTTGCGGTATAGTTTCTCATCACAATCACATTCATTAAAATACATAAAAAATGGTGAGAGAATTTCTCTCACCATTTTTCATTTGCCAAATTTGAATTTGTCGGGATAAATTTCGTAGGGGTCGGCGTCTCGACGACCCGTTGAGGTTTGATTGTACACTTTGGAACGGGCTGTCGGGGACGCCAGCCCCTACAAAAAAAAGAGTTACACAATCCCCAATTTGTCTGACAGAAATATAAAAAAGGACTCTCAATTTGAACTGCCCCAAATTGTACGGACAGCACAAAAACAGACCTAAATGGTAGAAAATATTAAAAATTAAGCAACAAACTGATTTCGTTTTTCTAACGGAGTCAGTTTTGTTTTTAGTTGAATTCTTTCATTGTTGTAGAAATGGATATATTCACTTATGAGGATGCGAGCATCCTCATAAGTGCGCAACTTTGTTCGATAGATACATTCTGTTTTGAGAATTGAAAAGAAATTTTCAGCCATTGCATTATCATAAGGATTTCCACGTCTTGACATTGATGGAGTTATGCCGTATGATTGTATTAGCTTAAAATACGGATGAGATGTGTATTGAAAGCCTTGGTCACTGTGGAGCTGCAACTCTGCAGTGACCTTTTCTTTTCTCTTAGCTTCTCTGATAGTGCTTAATACAAGGTTGATATTCTGCTCTGTACCTGTCTTGTATGCAACAATACTGTTATCATACAAATCTCGTATTACCGAAAGATACAATGTCCCTTGTTGTGTTTTTATGTATGATATATCTGTTGCCCATTTTTGATTTGGTCTGTCAGCATTAAAATTTCTGTTAAGAAGATTATCATATTTATGTAGCACATTACCGTAATTGCGATATTTCTTTCTTCTGATTACGGACAACAGATTGTATTTCTGCATTACTCTTAATACTGTCTTTGGATTATGGTGTATTCCTTGTCTTTCAAGCCATATATGCACTCTACGATAACCGTATGTTTTACCATTCTTTTCCTGACATTCTTTTATCTTTTCTGCTAATGGTAAGTCCTTTGCCGGTATATCCATTCTTTTCACATAATCATAGTAACCACTTCTAGAAATGTGTAAAAAATTACACATTTCACTTATTGAATATTTATCCTTATGACGATAGACAACCATAAATTTTACACTTGTTCTCACTTCCTTTCTGTGAGCGAGAGAAAATCCCGCATCAATTCATTCTC
>CALEJD010000086.1 GCA_937898195.1 uncultured Clostridia bacterium
GCAACTGTTTCTAAAACTTCAGGACCATAAAGGAACTGACTACCAACTACAAACCAAAATTCATAATTTTTAAGACTCATAATAATTTACTCCTTATTTCAAGTTAGCAATAGCAGATTTTTCAACTGCAACTGCCAAACTATATCTCTTAATATATTCATTGAAGCCATCAACATCTGCTTTGTCTGGGTCAATTACACTTGCTTTATACTCTGCAAAAACCTTATTTTCAAGATAATCTTCAAGTGGTTCATCTTCTTTATTTACCATATATGCAGCCAAGAGAGCAATACCCCAAGCACCACCCTCACCTGCAGTTTCCATAACAGCAACAGGAGTATTAAGTGCACCTGCCATAAGTTTTTGTCCAACGATTGGAGTTTTGAAAAGTCCACCGTGACCGAGAAGTTTCTCAATCTTTACATTTTCTTTATCAAAAAGAATGTTCATACCAAGACGAAGAGTTGCCATTGTGCCGTAAAGTTGTGCTCTCATAAAGTTTGCAAGACTGAATTTACTGTCAGGCATTCTGACAAGCAATGGCCTACCTTCAGCAGTATCTGTCACAGGCTCACCTGAATAATAGTTGAAACTGATAATTCCATTACAATCCGCATCACCTTTAAGGGCCTCTGCATAAAGCATATCGTAAAGTGCAGGTTTGTTCACTTCAACACCTGAATTAGAAAGTACTTCTGCAAAGAGTTTAACATAAGTGTCAAGGTCAGATGTACAAGTATTACAATGCACCATTGCAACGGGTTTTCCTGTTGGTGTTGTAACCATATCAATTTCTGTATAAACATCTGAAAGTGCTTTATCGAGAACAATCATACCAAAAATTGATGTACCCGCTGAAATGTTACCTGTTTTCGCTGCAACACTATTTGTTGCAACCATTCCTGTACCCGCGTCACCCTCAGGTGGACAAAGTGGACAACCATATTCTAACTCGCCAGTTGGGTCAAGAAGAAGTGCGCCGTCTTTTGTAAGTGTTCCTGCATTTTCACCTGCAATAAGGATTTTTGGCAAGATATCAAGAAGTTTCCAAGAATAACCTTTATCTGTAATTTTAGCATCAAAATCTGCTACCATTTTTTCGTCATAGCAATTCTTTGTGCTATCGATTGGGAACATACCTGCTGCTTCACCAATACCGATTACCTTTTCACCTGTGAGCATCCAATGAACATAGCCTTCAAGTGTTGTTAAGAAATCAATATTTGGAAGATGGTCTTCCCCATTAAGAATTGCTTGATAGAGATGTGCAATACTCCATCTCTGTGGAATATTGAAATTAAAAAGCTTTGTTAATTCTTCGGCAGACTGTTCAGTTATGGTGTTTCTCCAAGTTCTGAATTCTGCAAGTTGTTTGCCGTCTTTATCGAATGGAAGGTAACCGTGCATCATTGCAGAAAAGCCCATAGCTTTGAGTTTGGTGAGTTTTACTCCATATTTTTCTTCTACATCTGCTTTAAGGTTTTTATAAGCATCCTGAAGACCTGTCCACACATCATCTAAATGATATGTCCAGACACCGTTTTCAAAACGATTTTCCCATCCGTGAGAACCCGATGCAATAGGATTATGTTTTTCGTCAATTAAAACAGCTTTAATGCGTGTTGAACCCATTTCAACGCCAAGAACTGCATTACCATTTTCGATTGTGTTTTTAATTGCCTGAATATCCAAATTTTCCAACTCCTTGTGCCAGTATATATTTTATAAATTATATCATTAAAACAATCAATAATCAATAATTAGAATATATTAAAATCAAGAAAAATTGGCGACCAAAACACTTAGCCGCCATTAAAGTTATTTGTGACATTCATTTGCCATAGGACAAGACGAGCAATTACACCCACAGGATGATTTGCCTTTTTTCTTGTCACGATACATTTTATAAATTATTGCACCTACAATTATTGCTAACACGACGAAAACAATAACTGTACCTATATTGGCACTTAAAAATTCAAGCATAAATATCAACCTTTGCTTTTATATTCTTTAAAAGGTTTTGCGAGCATAAAGATAATTGCAATTAATACAAGAACTGCACAAATCAAGCCTAAAACATTTGGAGTTCCCATAAAGAGATTGCCAAATTGATAAATCATAAGTGACACGGCATAAGCAAATGTACATTGATATCCTATTGCAAAGAAGGTCCATTTTGCAGAATTCATTTCACGACGAATTGCACCCATAGCTGCAAAACAAGGCGCACAGAGAAGATTGAACACAAGGAATGAATATCCTGCAAGTTGATTTAAGCCATTAAACTCAAGAATTTCAAGAACTGAAACAATTTCTTCTTTTGCAATAAGCCCCATAATAGTTGCAACTGCAGTTTCAGCGTTACCAAAGCCCAACGGTACAAAAAGGAACTTAAGAGCATCACCAATCATACCAATTACGCTATCTGAAAGTGACATATCAAGGCTGAATGTCATTTTACCGTTCATCAAACCAAATGATGAGCCGAGCCAAATAATAATTGATGACACGAGAATAACTGTGCCTGCTTTTTTAATGAATGAGCTTGCACGCTCCCACATACTTCTCATTATATTGGTGAATGTTGGCATATGGTAAAGTGGTAACTCAAGTACAAAAGGTGCTACTTCACCTGCAAAGAGTTTTGTCTTTTTAAGCATTATGCCTGACACAACAACCGCTGCAACACCTATGAAATATGCACTCGGAGCTACCCACCAAGCATCTTTAAAAAGATTGCCTGCAATAAGTGCTATAATCGGTATTTTTGCGCTACAAGGAATAAATGTTGTTGTGATTATTGTCATTCGACGGTCACGTTCATTTTCGATTGTACGAGATGCCATAATACCTGGCACACCACAACCTGAACCTATGAGCATTGGGATAAATGATTTACCTGAAAGTCCGAATTTTCTGAAAAGTTTATCCATCATAAATGCCACTCTTGACATATATCCACAAGCTTCAAGAAATGCAAGGAAAATGAAAAGAACTATCATCTGTGGCACAAAGCCTAAAACTGCACCTACACCTGAAACGATACCATCAAGGATTAAGCTCTGCAACCAATCAGCACAATTCAATGTATTAAGCAATGCTTCTACTAATTGTGGGACACTTGGAACAAACATTCCGAAGAATGTCCAACCTTCACCAAAGACACCATCGTTTGCCCAGTCTGTTGCCCAAGTGCCAACTGTTGAAACTGACACATAATAAACCAAAAACATTACAACTGCGAAAATGGGTAATGCCAAAAATCTGTTTGTAACGATTTTGTCGATTTTATCAGATGTTGTTATATGGTTTCTTCTTTTTCTCTTAAAACACTCTTTAACAACGGACTCAATAAACAAATATCTCTCATTAATAATGATGCTTTCAGCGTCATCATCAAGTTCTGTTTCAGTCATTTTTATATCCATTTCAATGTGACTGAGAGTATTCTTATCGATATTTAAAGTTGACAGCACCTGTTGGTCACGTTCAAAGATTTTAACTGCATACCAACGCTGTTGGGGAGTATTCATATTATGAATGGTCGCTTCTTCAATATGAGCGAGTGCGTGTTCAACTGCACCAGAATATCTATGTATTGGCGCTCTGTGTTCAGTTTTGGCAATTTCTATTGCAATCTCAACTGCTTCATCTATTCCTGTTTCTTTGAGCGCTGAAATTTCAACAACCTTACAACCGATTTTCTTTGACAAAACATCAATATCAATCTTATCACCACGTTTTGTCACAACATCCATCATATTAATTGCAACAACAACGGGAATTCCAAGTTCAGTAAGTTGTGTTGTGAGATAAAGGTTTCTTTCAAGATTTGTTCCGTCGACAAGATTAATAATTGCATCGGGACGCTCGTTAACAAGAAATTTTCTTGCAACGACTTCTTCAAGTGTATATGGTGATAAAGAATAAATGCCAGGCAAGTCAACGATTATAACATCGTCATAATTTTTAAGCTTGCCTTCTTTTTTCTCAACTGTAACTCCCGGCCAGTTACCAACGAACTGATTTGAACCTGTAAGCGCGTTGAATAGTGTTGTTTTGCCACAGTTGGGATTACCTGCAAGTGCGATTTTAATGCTCATTTTATATCTTCAACCTCAATCATTTCTGCATCCGCTTTTCTTAAAGAGAGTTCATATCCCCTCACATATATTTCAAGTGGGTCACCCAAAGGGGCCACTTTTCTCACATATAATTCGACACCTTTTGTAATGCCCATATCCATAATGCGTCGTCTGATTGCGCCTGCGCCGTGCACTTTGACAACTTTTGCTTTGTTGCCAATTTTAACATCTCTCAATGTTTTCATTGCACACTCTCCTTCTCTTAATTTATATGGTCAAGTTGTTTTTCTTATGTTTGTTAGCCTTTTGTTAGCCTTTGCTAACTTTTGAATAATATATAAAGTTAGCCACAGCTAACTACACCATAAATATATAATATTTTTTTGATTTTGTCAATAGAATTTATGGAAAAATTTGTAAAAAAAGAGACGATTCGTGAATCGTCCCTATAACAAACATATTATATTTTTTTCTTTTTACAAACAAAGCAGAGCCATCCGCTTGATTCATAGCGTTCAATAATTTCAAAGCCATTTTCAGTAAATGCGTTTGTTACTTCTGCTTCACGGGGTTCAATGATACCTGATGTGATGAAAACGCCATCATCTTTGAGAAAGTCCCCTACTTGTGATGAGAAAAGAATGATAATATCAGCAACAATATTTGCAACAACAACATCAAATGTGCCTGATACTTTATCAACAAGGTTACCATTGAGAATGTTGTATTTTGGTGCGTGGAAACCATTTACTTTACCGTTTTCGATAGCTGTTTTAACTGCTAATTTATCAATATCAACACCTGTTGCATTATCTGCACCCATTAAAAGTGATGCAACTGACAAAATACCGCTACCACAACCACAGTCAAGAACACTATCCCCATTTTTTACATGTTTTTCAAGCGTTTCAAGGCAAAGGCGGGTTGTATGATGTCCACCACTACCAAATGCAAGACCTGGCTCAATGCTCAAAACCGCTCTGCCTTCTGCATCATAATCGTCAATCCAGAGTGGACGGATAAGAAGTTTTTCACCAATTTTCATTGGTTTGAAATATTCTTTCCAGTTATTCTCCCAATCTTCGTTTTTGCACACTGCGTGTTCTATTGTATGTGGAATATTCTCATTTTCATATCTTTCAGTTAAGAATGAAATTGCTTCCATATAATTTTCTTCTGGTGAGATATAAATATGAACACAGCCTTTTGTTCTGTCTTTTGCAAGCAAGTCTTCATCGATTAAATCTATATTTGCAATTTCCCAAGCTTCTTGTTCAAGTGTTCTATAATCTTCAATATAAATACCATAAGGCACAGCCATACTCGCAATGTCAGCTGCACGGTCAATATTTTCTGCGTCAATTTCTATTTTAATTTCGGTCCAGTCCATAATGATTCTCTTTTCTTCTTATTATTTTCGGGCGATTCGTGAATCGCCCCTACATTTTTTATTATGTATATTAGAACATTTTAAGCGCAATAAAGTCAAGCAAAATATGGTTTTTATTTTAATAAAAACTGTTTACACCAGAAATGCAAAAGATTTAGATGAATTTTTGCTTTTAAGACGGCAGGTTTGCTGTCGCAAATCAACGGTGAAAAAAGTGAAAATTCGATAAAGGTTTGCATTTATGGCATATTATTGTTTGGCTTTATTGGGCTTCATAAAACAAAAAGCAGAGATTTCTCTCTGCTCTGTTTGACGATTAGATTATATCTGCTCTTTAACTTTAGCAGCCTTACCAACTCTGTCACGAAGATAGTAGAGTTTGCTTCTGCGAACCTTACCGCGTCTAACAGTTTCTACCTTTGCAACGTTTGGTGAATTAACAGGGAATACTCTTTCAACACCAACGCCGTATGATACACGACGAACTGTGAATGTTTCAGAAACGCCAGCGCCCTTGCGAGCAATGATTGTTCCTTCGAATACCTGAATTCTTTCTCTTTCGCCTTCACGAATCTTAACGTGTACTTTAACAACGTCACCGACTCTGATTGCTGGGTTTGCTTCTTTAACGCAACCCTCTGCGATTAATTTTAATGCGTCCATAACTAACCTCCGATAAAAATTTTTCAAGTGTTCGTACCGAA
>CALEJD010000087.1 GCA_937898195.1 uncultured Clostridia bacterium
ATAGGGATTCGAACCCCAACAAACAGAGTCAGAGTCTGTCGTGCTACCGTTACACTATTCCCCAACGAGCAAAAGCAATTATATATCAATAAAAGTTAATTGTCAAGGGTTTTGTATAAAAAAATTAAAGTATTTTGCGTTTTTGCGTTCTTGCGTTTTGAGTTTATTTGTGCTACCATTTCATTGGTGATTTTTATGAATACTTATCCAAATCCATTTATCCCCCAGCGTGCTGACCCTTATGTTGTGAAAGGTCCTGACGGTTTTTATTATTTCACGGCATCATATCCTGCTTTGTATAATGTTGACGCAGGTTATGACCGTATAATCTTGCGTAGAAGTGAAACTGTCAAAGGTCTTGCAACTGCAGAAGAACACACTATATGGAAAGCGCATAATAAAGGTGTAATGTCCAAGCATATCTGGGCACCTGAAATCCATTATATCGGCAATAAATGGTATGTTTTCTTTGCTGCAGGGGAACAAGAAAATGTATGGAATATCCGTCCTTTCGTTATCGTTTGTGATGGTCAGGACCCAATAAATGACTCTTGGACAGAGCTTGGCAAAATGCAGGCAAGTGACGGGGATAATCGTTCATTTACCGAGTTTTCACTTGATATGACATACTTTGAAAATAACGGCAAGCATTATTTAGTCTGGGCTGAAAAATTAGGCGATTCTTCGCTCTTTATGGCAGAAATCAATGAAAATGAGCCTAATAAACTCATTTCAAAACCTATCTTGCTCACAAAACCTGAATATGATTGGGAAAAAATCCGTTTTAGCGTAAACGAAGGTCCTGCCGTGCTTAAAACCCAAGATAAAATTTATGTTTTCTTCTCAGCTTCAGGCACAGGTGCAGAATATTGTATGGGTAAGGTTTACGCCGCCAGAAATGCAGATTTGATGGATATAAAAAACTGGACAAAAGACGAAAATCCCGTCTTGCAAACTGAAGATTTAACGGACCAGGCAGGGCCGGGGCATAATAGTTTTGTGGTTGACGAAAACGGTGATTTGCTCATCGTTTATCACGCCCGTCCTTTCTCACATTTTGAGAAAAATTGTGGCACATATTGTGACGAGCCACTTTATGACCCTTGCCGTCACGCGAGAATAAAAAAGGTCAATTTTGATAAAAAAGGAACACCGATTTTGAAGTAAATATACATAAATAAAAATGTAGAGGACGTCGACTCGGCGTCCCGTTTTTATTTGATTGCAGTTGTGCACTATGTTGCATTTTAAATGATATTTTGTTGCATATTGCATATATGGATTTTGTTTACAATTTATCCAAATTTTGATATACTATATTGGTAAAAATCTGCAAAGGAGTTATACTATTATGAAAAACTTCAAAAAAGTAATCTCTGTTGTATTAGCAGTGGTTATGATGTTGTCTTGTATGTCAGTTTTAGGCTATGCTCGTAATACAAGCTATACACCTACAATTATCATTCCAGGACTTTTTCAAAGTGAAACTTATCACTATGTAAATGGTGAAAAAGAATGTGATGCTGATGGTAACCCTCTTCCGGGTCCATTCTACGTTTCAGTTTCAGAAGAATTTATCGCTGCAGCTCTTACAGAAGCACTTATTCCAGTGTTGACAATGTTTGTTACTCAGCAAGACAGAGACCAGGCAGCTGCAAAAATTGTTGCTGAACTTCTCAGTGACCTTTTGATGGGCAAACAGGCAAGTGATGCAAATGGTAATCTTGACCCTGATGTTCGTCCAGAAACATATTATGGAAGTTTCGATACATTTTCAGATGTTTCAAGAGAGCATATGCTTAAGAGCTTCCCGGTTGAAGAATATTTTGATATTGCAGGCGAAGATAATCTCTATGTATTCAACTATGTTTCAACAGGTAATATGATTCAGACTGCACAAGAGCTTTATGATTACATTCAGTTCGTTAAAGAAGATACAGGTGCTAAAAAGGTTAACCTTGTTCCTGTAAGCCAGGGTGGTTCAATTGCAAATGCACTTATGCAGCTCTATGTTGATAACGAAAGTAATATTGCAGTTGATGTTAACAGAATTGTGTTTGCAGTTCCTGCTCTTGATGGTGCAAACCTTCTTGGTGATGCTTACACTTATGGCCTTAACGACGAAAGTGCAGCACTTTATACAACAATGTTCACATCTCTCTTAGGTGAAGGCAATGTTCTCAGTTATGTGCTCAGTCTTGCAGTCAGACTTATGCCAAAAACTGATGTAAGCAATCTTCTTGATGTAATTGCTGATACACTCATTGGCAAATATCTCAGATATTCAACTCTTATGTGGGGACTTGTTCCATCAGTTCAATATCCAACTTGCCGTGATAAGTACCTTGCAGGTGACGATATGGCAGAAATTCGCCGTCAGGCTGACTGGTATTACAATGCTCAGCTCAAATCTGACTACAATATTTTAACAGCAAAGAAACAGGGCGTTAAAATTTTTGACATCGTTGACACTAATGTTGAACTTTATGAACTCGCTGTTTCTCACGGCTATACACAAGCTGACGGTATCATTCAGGTTGACTCAACATCAATGGGCGCTTATAGTGTGAATGTTGGAACAAGACTTCCAGCAGGCTATAAAACACCTTGGGATAAAAACAATTGCATCTTCCATGAGCATATTGACCCAGAAGGAATTATAGATGCTCACACAGGTTTGCTTCCTGACCATACATTCTATTTCAGCGGTCAGAACCACGCAACAACAGCTTCAAATGACGTTATTATGACTCTCATCATTCATCTTCTTACAGATGAAAGCTTCAAAGATGTGTTCTCATATCCTGACAAATTCCCACAGTTCAATAAGAGCCGTGAAACTATGCAGCTTCGCAAGGATGTTGCAACAATGAAAGAATATGATACATCATCACTTTCAGCTGAAGACAAGAAAGAGCTTGATGGTGCAATCAAGCAGGTTGAAGATATGCTTGCAAATACAGTTGTTGATGTTGCTGAATTCAAGGCAGCAAACAACAGATTCTATGCAATCTATGACAAGATTATGGGTGGCGATGAAGTTGTAAGTAGTGATACTACATCAAAACTTGCTGTTTCAGCTATCAAGGGAATTTGCGACGGACTTTATGAGGTTTATGGTGACGCAGCTTATAGTGAAATCCCATTCCTTATTCTCGGTCAAATTTTCTCATAATAAACTTATAACCCCGTAAGGCAAAAGCTTTACGGGGATTTTGAAATGAGGGATTATTATTAAAACATTTCAAAAGATTTTGGCTTGTATTCTCGTGCTATTGACGGTTATGTCATTTGCATCCTGCAAGAAAACTGAGCAAAATCCGGATGCTAGTCAGACTACAACCACAACAGAAACCACAACCTTTGTAGAATTGGATTCGGAAATAAGCCCTGATGGAACTGAAAACACAGTAGTGGGCACTTGGGTTTATGAAGAAACAATTTCTGCAAAGACATTCTATGGTGATTATTACAATGAGAAAATCACAAAAAATAATGTGCAGATGCGCACAACCTATAATTTCAATAAAGATGGCTCTTATAGCACAAATGTTACAATTATAAATATATCTGATGTGCGAAAAGAATATCGTTCATTGATGGTTGAAGGCGCAAGAAGAAATGTTGAAAAAGAAGGCAAGTTTTTAACAACTGACGATGTGCTTTATTATGAAAAATATGCAGACGATATTCTTAAAGACATCTGCAAAACTAAAAATGGCACTTATAAAATTGATGGCGATAAGCTCAAATACAGTGACGGCACAACAGAAAAGTTTGCTATCAATGGTAAAAACTTGACACTTAAAGGTAGCACCAAACAAAACGGCGCATACCAAATTGTATTGACAAGAAAATAAAGAGAAAGACGATGAGAATTAAAACTCATCGTCTTTTTTATTCTACAACATATTTTTGAAATCTGTCTGCATAGTCTGTTGGGATAATCACCTTTAAAAGAGTGCCGTCAACGGTGTATTCCTCACTTAAAATCTTTGCATTGTTTCGCAAGAAATTTACTTCGCCACCGTCAGAAAATGGAATAAGCAAATTGATTTCAATAATTTTAAGGGACAATGCCTTTTCGATTTCTTTAAGTAAAAGGTCAAGGTTTATGCCCTTTAAGGCACTAATCATAACGGTTTTGCCCATTGGCAAAATGTCGAAAATGTTTTCGGCCTTGTCGCATTTGTTCATAACAGTGATTATGTTGTCACCGTTGCAACCCAAATCCTTTAAAATACCCGTTGTGATTTCAATATGCTCGGTACAATGCTCGTCAGATGCATCACACACATTGAGCACAATGTCGGCACTTGCCGCTTCTTCAAGAGTTGAACGGAATGCCTTGACTAAATCGTGGGGGAGTCGGCTGACGAATCCAACAGTATCAATGAGCATAACATCTTGTCCGTTGGGTAGAGATAACTTTCGCGATGTTGGGTCAAGTGTAGCAAAAAGCTTGTCCTCTGCTAAAACTCCGGCATCTGTCAGCGCATTCATAAGTGTTGATTTTCCTGCGTTAGTGTATCCGACAAGAGCAACTGTTGTCACATCATTTTTCTCTCGTCTTTTTCGAAGTAACGCTCGACGCTTTTCGACTTCGTCAAGCTGTTCTTGCAAAGCATACATTCTGCGCATAATGTGACGACGGTCACTCTCGAGCTTTGTTTCACCGGGGCCACGAGTACCAATACCACCACCAAGACGGGATAACTGTTTACCCTTACCGGTAAGACGGGGGAGAGCATATTTAAGCTGAGCCAACTCAACCTGCAATTTACCCTCACGGGTTTTGGCACGGAGCGCGAAAATATCAAGAATTAATTGAGTACGGTCA
Organism: uncultured Clostridia bacterium; assembly: GCA_937898195.1. Taxonomy (GTDB): domain Bacteria; phylum Bacillota; class Clostridia; order Oscillospirales; family Acutalibacteraceae; genus Fimenecus. Next base: position 4,841 of record CALEJD010000087.1, read on the forward strand.
ATAACTCGTACATCAGTCGCATTTTCAATGTTACGAATTTGCGAGGGTGTCAGTTCACCGTCACAGATAATCAAATCAACTTCTTGATTATGACAAAAAAGCTCGGCTTCGGCTAAACGCCCTTTACCAATATATGTTGCACCATCAGGGCTTTCGCGTCTTTGAATAATTGAACCCACGACCTGTGCCCCTGCACTTTCTGTGAGCAGGGTTAATTCTTCTATTGAACTTTCAGCATCAAAATCACCTGTGTCAACACACAAAAGCAATGCTTTTTCAGGTGAATTGTCAATTTCATAAAATTCCATAATATTTACTCCGTAAATAAACGCAAAATGCATAATGCAAAGTGCAAAATTAAGACTTGTGATGCTAATTATATATAATTGCAACGCAGTTCCGACACTTTGCGCTTTGCACTTTGAATTTTGCACTTAAAAAACAGTGGCAGAGGATACCCTCCACCACCATTATTATTTTAATGTCTTTAATTTTTAAACACAAGTTTTGACATTAGCAACCGCAGTCATAGTCTCTACGAGCACAGCCACAATCATTGTTGCAACCGCAACCGTTGTTGTTATCTGTGAGAAGAATTAAGATGATAATAACAATCAACCAAGAGTTGTTACCGAAGAAGTTACACATTCATTTTTCCTCCTTCCCATATTGAACTTACATTACATTCTATGGGAAATAGGGGAATGTGTTACAACATCAAAACTCGCTATTTTGATTTGCAGGTGCTTCTTCTGGTTGTTTTTGCTCTTCAATAGGTGAGAGTTCGACTTCCAAAGTAAATTCCTTTAGTACCTTACATGCGAGAAGATAAAAAGGATAAGAAATTACTCCATACAGTCCAAATGGTAAAATAAATAGTAGCGGTGCGAATAAGAAAACAGGCAATATTATCAACAAGTCTCCTTGTTCTGATGATAATAAGAGCATTGGAATCATCAATACAAAAAGCGTTGTAAATAACAAACCTATTGATGCACCGAATAAAGCAACAAATTTTATGTAAGTATAAAAACTAATTTTCTTAACAATAATTTTTGTCATAATACAAATTCACCTCTTGTATAGCTTTGCGTTTTATATCTTAGTAAAGATTTATTTTGCATTTTCTTTTGCAGTATTTATTGAAGAAACTAAAATTCTGCGTACAGTTCCACATTGATTATATAATGGTTTGATTTTCTCGTTAGAAGCAAGGCCTGACTTTTCAAAAAGTTCTAGCCAAAATTCAGTTTCATAGCATTCTTTTAAAGCAATATGAAGCTTTGCAATAAAATCTGCTCGGCTATTTGCATAGTTTGATTCTCTAATATTAGCTCCAATAGATGAAACAGAGCGTTCTAATTGATTAGTCAAAGAATAGTGACCTTTGATAGAATCTGTAAGTTGAATAGTATTTACTGCTAATTCCATTGATAATTCTGCTAGTTTATTCTCTCTCATAACTATCACCTTTATAATGAAGTATTGCTACGCAATATGAAGTAATTTTCAATTATGAAGTATTTATCATTGATAAATATGAAGTAAAGTAAATCCATTCATACACCGCAAGGTGTACTTCATAGCAACGCTACTTCATATCGTAAGATACTTCATAAATCCACAAGGATTTACTTCATTGTATAAAATCATACCGTGATTTTATACACAGTTGTAGTTTTAACTACCTCATCCTTATCAAATACACAATTATAAAAACTTGGTGTATTTGTAGCGTTTGGATAATACTGTGTTTCAAGGCAGAAACCACAACGGAAATCCATTGGAGCATTGTTCTTGCCGATTTTACCTTCAAGGAAATTACCAACATAAAGTTGCATACCTGGTAAGTCTGTCAAACAATCAAGTCTTACACCATTTGGAGCAGTAACTGTTGCTGCAAGACGAAGTTCTTTATTGTAATTATTGATACAGAAGTTATGGTCATAACCATTACCTGCATCTAATTGTTCATAATCTGCACCAATATCTCTGCCGATTGTCTTAGGCTCTCTGAAATCAAATGGAGTGCCTGTTACATCACGGATTTCACCTGTTGGCACAAGTCCTTCACCCATTGGTGTGAATGCATCTGCATTGATATAAAGTGTATGGTCGAGAATGTCACCATTCTGATAACCTTTAAGGTTGAAATAAGCGTGGTTAGTAAGGTTGAATGCAGTCTTTTTATCAGAAACTGCAGTGTAATCAATAATGATTTCATTCTTATCAGTAAGTGTGTAACGAACTGTCACTTTCTTGTTGCCTGGGAAACCTTCTGTACCGTCAGCGCTGAAATATGAGAATTCAACAGAGTCAGAGTCAACGATAATTGCATCCCAAACTGCAGTTGAGAATTCTCCGTTACTATGAAGAGTAACATCGCCGTGAGTTGTTGTAACAGGAACTTTTACGCCGTCGATTGTGAGTCCACCTTTACTGATTCTGTTAGCAACAGGACCAACAATTACACCCTGATAATCGTGACGGTTTTCAAAGCCTTCCATATCGTCAAAGCCAAGCAATAAATCAAGCTCGTTTTCATCTTTATCCTTTACAAGAATGCTCTGTAAGGTAGCACCCCAAGTGATAAGATTGATTTTCATATTATTGTTGTTTTCAATGAGAAAAGCGTCAACCTGCTTGCCGTCTTTAGTCACACCGAAAACTGATTTTGTAATACCCATATTTTCTCACTCCTATAAGAGATTTATTCAAAAATATTATATATTTTGTAAAGGACAAAGTCAACAAAAAACGCAAAAACGCAAGAACGCAAAAACGCAGAAATTCAAAGAATAAACTATCATTCTGCATTTTGCATTCTGTATTCTGCATTCTTCTATATCTTGTGATTGCAAAAAAAATAAAAATATGTTATACTTATTGTCCCTGACCATATTCAATGAAAGGAGAGAGAAAAATGTTCAAAATTGCGCCAAAAGTCTATTCATCAATGTTTTCTTTACCAACAGAAATCGCTGATAAAGGGCTTAAATTTGCAAGTGGCGAACAATTAAAAGTAATCATTGCAATTTTCAGAAATCCCCAAAATGATGAAGAACAAATTGCCAAAGTTACAAATCTCTCACTTTCAACAGTTAAAGAATGTGTTGAATATTGGGTTGATAGCGGAATTTTGCAGACAGAAGAAACAGAAGAAACTGTTAAAACTGAAAAACAGACTAATCCTGTCGAGAAAATCAAAGTACCATTACCTGAAATTCACTTTACAAATCCAACACAGGATGAAATCGAAAAAGTGCTTAAAAAGAATGGTTCAATGAAACGACTTTTCAACGAAGCACAACAGATTTTAGGCAGAACTTTTGGGTTTGCAATGCAGAGTACAATTTATTCAGTTGTTTATCGTTATAACATCAAGCCAGATGTTGCTAACTGCCTTTTGCATTTCGCAAAGAGTATTGACTCAACAGGGCATAACGATATTCTAAAAATTGCAAAATACTGGGCAGAAAATGGGATTACAACACTTTCTGCTGCTGACGATTACATAAGAGAAACTGAAAAATCGTTGACGCTCTTTAAGGAATTGGCTAAGCGTACTAATAACGACGACTCTACGCCAAGCTTTGCGGTGCTTGAACTCATTAGTGAATGGATTCGTTGGGGTTATACTATTGACGAAGTGGAAAAAGCATTTAATATAATGAAAAACGAAAAGCAAACAGGCAGACTTGTCTGGGTGAATATGCGCCATATTAACGGAATAATCAAAAAATGGCACAGCGCAGGAATGCTCACCGTCGACGATATTGAAAAAGGCACAAAGAAATTTGAAACCAAAACACAAAAACAGAACCAGACAAAAGAAACATCATTTGATATCCAGAAAGCCGAAGAAAAGGCAAAGTCTAACCGAAAAGACTTCGGCGAAATGAAAAATAAGAGAAAGAAAGTAAAGGGGGCATAGATTTGGCATATTCAAGAGAACTTCACGAAAAAGCAAAAGCAGAACTCAAAAGAAGAAAAACCAACGCAGAAAATGATGCTGCACAACGAAAACAAGAAATGTCAGAAAAATACCCTGAGTTTCAAATGATTGAAATAGAACTTTCTAAAACAGGTTTTGAAATCTTGTCAGTTTATGCAGGTGGCAAAGAAGATACATCAAAAAAGCTTGGTGCTATTCGCAAAAAGAACGAAGATTTAAAAACTGAAAGAGCCAAACTTTTAAAAGCACTTAAACTTCCAGAAGATTATTTTGATATAAAATACACATGCTCAAAATGTCAGGACACAGGCGTAATTGAAGACTATGACGAAGACCGCAAAGTGTCATATGGCTCGAAATATTGCGAATGCTATATGGATATTTTAAAGAGATATGCGGTGAATGAACTCACACGTTCAACTCCATTAGAGCTTTCAAGTTTTGATGAATTTAGTCTTGATTATTATCCAAAATCAAAAGTGAATGGTTATTCACCATATAACGAGATGTCAGATGTGTTCAACTCCTGCAAAAAATATGCAGAGAATTTTGACACGGATTCAACATCACTCTATTTCTACGGCAGAACGGGTTTGGGCAAAACCCATCTCTCCCTTGCCATCGCAAATGAGGCTATCAAAAAGGGCTATAATGTGCTTTATGGTTCGGTAATCAATTTTCTTAATAAAATGGAAAAAGAGAAATTCGGCAGAACAGAAAGTCCGATAGATACCGAAGAATTGTTAATAGATGCAGATTTGTTGATTCTCGACGATTTAGGCGCAGAATTCTCAACTGCTTATACAGTTTCGGCACTCTATAATGTAATAAATAGCCGAGTTGCCCGTGGTGTTCCGACAATTATCAGTTCAAATCTTGATTTAGAAGAGCTTAAATCAAGATACCCTGAAAGCATAGCATCAAGAATTATTGGAACTTTTGCAGTAGTAAATTTTATCGGAAAAGACATAAGACAACTTATCAACGAAGAATAAGCTTATAACGCTGAACTTTTTGTTCGGCGTTTATTCTTTTATAAATTAATTATCTCTTCGTTTATATTATTATTTATAATCCTTATTTTAAGGGGTATACCTTAAAAATTGAGATGCTTCACCTTTTAAGAGAGGTTAATTAAGCGGTATGAAATGACATTTAATATAAAAATACAATTTTCTAAAAAACTTTGACCTTTTTTGACTTTTGCTCTTGACAAGTGAAAAAACCTTGCTATAATAGTAATCAGAAAGGTCAAAGAAAGTCAAAGTCAAATTTGATTAAAGGAGATGACAAAGTGAATATCAGTAACATCATAGCAACAATGATTCAAGAAATGATAGAGAATGAAGGCTACACCGAAATTCAGCGTAACGAATTGGCGCAGAAAATTGGTTGTGTACCAAGTCAGATAAATTATGTAATCTCATCCCGCTTCACACCTGAACACGGTTATATTGTTGAAAGCCGTCGTGGTGGTGGGGGATATATCAAAATCACCCGAGCAAGCATTGACAGAAACTCAATAAAAATGCACATAATCAACTCAATAGGCAATATGCTCAGCGAAAATGTCTGTCGTGCTCATTTAAAAAACTTATATGAGAATGATATTATAGACGAAAAAACGGTCAAAATATTTTTATCAGCATTAACAGGCAATGCATACAGAGATATACCGCGAGAATATGGTGATATTATCCGGGCATCAGTTTTTAAACAAATGATACTTAATATATTATAAGGAGTGAAAAAATTATGTTATGTCAGAATTGTGGTAAATACGAAGCAACAACTCATGTTAAAAGAATTATAAACGGTGAATCTGCAGAAGCGCATCTTTGCTCAGATTGTGCACACGCCTTGGGTTATAACGATGTTTTCGGTGGGTTTGGAAATACCTTTTCAGACCTTTTAGGCTCATTCTTCGGTGAACCAGCTGTGAGTGCGTTAAGCTCAAGAACAGTACGCTGTGAAAAATGTGGCAACACATTCAATGATATTGTGAATAACGGCAAATTAGGTTGTGCCGATTGTTATGTGACTTTCTATGATAAGCTTTTACCGTCATTACAGAGAATTCATGGTAAAACCCGTCATGAAGGCAAAGTGCCACTTATACGTAACGCAAGTGCAGAAATGCCAAAAGTTGATAAACTCTCAATTCTTGAAGAAGAACTTAAAAAAGCTATTGAAAATCAAGAATTTGAAAAAGCAGCAGAGCTTCGTGATGAAATCAACAGAATGAAAGAGGGTGGCAATAATGAGTAAATGGTATATAGGTGCAGGCGAACAAAGTGATATTGTTGTAAGCACAAGAATAAGACTTGCGAGAAATATTACAGAGTATCCGTTCCCAAATAAATTGAATACTAAAAGCCGTATGGAACTGAATAATGTAATAAAAGAGGCATTAGAGAGCGATAATAAATATAATCTCCGTTTTCTCGAAATGCGCACACTCGCAAGATTTGAAGCAGCATCTATGGCAGAGCGTCATATAATCAGCCCTGAATTTGCGTCTGATTTAGACGGCAGAGCGCTGATGCTTTCCCCCGAAGAAGATATCAGCATAATGCTCAACGAAGAAGACCATATTCGTCTTCAAGTTATGAAATCAGGCTTTGCTCTTGACGAAGCATATCAGGTAGCCAATGAAATTGATGATGTGTTAGGTGCAAAATTTAATTTTGCATTTGATGAGAGAATTGGCTTCTTAACTCAATGCCCAACAAATCTTGGCACAGGTATGAGAGCATCTGTAATGCTTCATCTTCCCGCACTTACTCTCAGCGGACAAATCCATAAACTTATTAACACTGTTTCAAAGCTTGGGCTTACATTCCGTGGTGCATTTGGTGAGGGTACAAATGCTGTGGGTGATATGTATCAGTTAAGCAACCAGATAACACTTGGAATTTCAGAAGAGTTTGCAATTAAAAACTTGAAAGCAATCACATTACAGCTCTGCGCACAAGAAAGAACAGCAAGAGAAGAAATGCTCAAGGATGTGGGCACAGAAGACAGAATTTTCAGAGCATACGGACTTCTCAAATGGGCTCGACTTCTCTCAACAAAAGAGCTTATGGAAAATCTCTCATTTGTGCGACTTGGCTCGGTAACAGGCAAAATCAATATTCCAATCGAAACAGTCAATGAGTTGATGGTATCAATGCAACCTGCAACAATCAATGCACGAGCAGGGCAGAAACTACCAACACAAGAAAGAGATAGTATTCGTGCAACAGAAGTGAGAACTAAACTTAATTAAGCGCAAAATGCAAAATGCAAAGCGCAAAATGGTGGAGTATGTGAAATGAGCGAGAATATTGTAGAAAATAAAAGTTTTCAATTTGCTGTAAGAATAGTAAATCTATATAAGCATTTAACGACAGATAAAAAAGAATATGTTATGTCAAAACAACTTCTTAAAAGTGGCACAAGCATAGGGGCGAATGTTGCAGAAGCAGAACGTGGTCAAACCAAAGCAGATTTTTATGCAAAATTAAGTATTGCATTAAAAGAATCACATGAAACATATTATTGGCTACGACTGTTATATGCGACAGAATTCTTAAGTGAAAAAGAATTCTATTCTATGGAAAGCGATATAAAAGAAATAATTGCATTATTGATGGCAATATGCAAAACAACACAGCAAAATCAAAAGTAGATTTTACTTTAAAAGTTAATTCTAAATAACCTTTGAAATTGCGTCGCAGACCAGACATTTTGCACTTTGCGCTTTGCACTTTGCATTTAAATGAGGTGATATTATGTACAATTTTACAGGTTTTACAGAAAAGGCAAATATGGCACTTAATAAAGCAGTGACAGTAGCCGAAGATTTAGGGCACACCTATATCGGCAGTGAGCATATTTTATTAGGTCTTTTAGAAAGTACCGATAGCGTAGCAGGTAAATTGCTCACCACAAAGGGTGTCACATACAGAAAAATATATGAAATGATAAAACAGGGCGTTGGCGCAGGGTTACCAACCGAATTAGCACCAACAGATTTTACACCACGAAGCAAGCATATTGTTGAAGGTGCAATTATGCTCAGCAATGCAATGAAACAGAGTTTAGCAGGCACAGAGCATATTCTATTTTCAATGTGCCGTGAGGGTAATGGCTATGCTTGTGATTTGTTAAATCGTGCAGGGGCGAGTCCGCAAAGCATTTTAAAAGAGCTCGGCAATATTGTGGGTAATAATAAACAAACAAAGCAGACAAATCCACAAAAAGACGATAAATCAACCCTTTCAAAGTTCTCAAGGGATTTGACCACCCTTGCTAAAGAAAACAAAATAGACCCGGTTATAGGCAGAGAAAACGAAATCCAAAGAGTTATCCAGATTCTCTGTCGTCGCACAAAGAATAACCCTTGTTTAATCGGTGAGCCGGGTGTGGGTAAAACTGCAATAGCCGAAGGTCTTGCACTTAAAATCGCAAAAGGGCAAGTGCCTGAAATATTAAATGATAAAAGAATTTTTTCTCTTGATTTGACAGGTATGGTTGCAGGCACAAAATACCGTGGTGACTTTGAAGACAGAATAAAGAAAATCATCGACGAAGTGAGAGAAGCAAAAGACATTATTCTCTTTATTGACGAAGTGCATACTCTTATGGGCGCAGGTAGTGCTGAAGGTGCAGTTGATGCAGCCAATATTTTGAAACCATCACTTGCCCGTGGTGAGTTGCAGGTAATCGGTGCAACTACCATAGATGAATATCGCAAAAATATTGAAAAAGATGCAGCACTTGAACGCCGTTTTCAACCCGTAACTGTTGGTGAGCCAAGTGTTGAAGATACAATAGAAATTCTTAAAGGTATCCGTGACAAATATGAGGCACATCATAAAGTGAAAATCACCGATGAAGCAATCAAAAGTGCCGTGAATTTGTCTGTCCGCTATATCGGTGATAGATTTTTACCAGATAAGGCAATCGACTTAATCGACGAAGCATCATCAAAGGTGCGACTTACAACATTCACAGCACCACCAGAAATAAAAGAGATGGAATCACGACTTCAACAAATCGAAGCAGAAAAAGAAATGGCTGTGGGCAGACAAGATTTTGAATCTGCTGCAAAGCTTCGTGATGAAGAAAAAGAGCTTTTGCAAAAATATAATACAGAAAAAGCTAAGTGGCAAGCAGATGGCTCAAACCGTGATTTACAAGTGACCGAAACAGAAATTGCTGAAATCGTGTCAGGGTGGACGGGTATTCCAATTACCCAAATGACCGAAGAAGAAAGCGCAAGACTTTTAAAGCTTGAAGACGAGTTGCACAAGAGAATTGTGGGGCAAGAAGTAGCTGTCAAAGCAGTATCACGAGCAATCCGTCGTGGTCGAGCAGGGCTCAAAGACCCAAAACGGCCAATCGGCACATTTATTTTCTGTGGACCAACGGGTGTTGGTAAAACTGAACTCACAAAAGCATTGGCAAACGCTATGTTTGGTGACGAAAACGCTATGATTAGACTCGATATGAGTGAGTTTATGGAAAAGCACACCGTGTCAAAGCTTATCGGCTCGCCACCCGGATATGTTGGCTTTGACGAGGGTGGACAGCTCACAGAAAAAATCCGCAGAAAACCATATTCCGTAGTCCTTTTTGACGAGATTGAAAAAGCACACCCCGATGTTTTCAATATGCTTTTGCAAATTCTCGATGATGGTATTTTAACCGACTCACAAGGTCGAAAGGTTGACTTTAAAAACTGTGTAATCATAATGACATCCAATGTGGGCGCAAGGCTTATTACCGAAGAAAAGGCGTCTTTCGGCTTTGTGGCAAATAGTGATAATTCTTCAAGTGAAAAAATAAAAGAGTCCGTTTTAGGCGAACTCAAAAATACATTCCGTCCTGAATTTTTAAACAGGGTGGACGATATAATTGTCTTTAACCGACTCACAGAAGATGAAATCAGACAGATTGCAAAAAATCTTCTCACAACTCTTGAAAAGAGAATGCAAGCACTTGAAATCAATATGACCTTTGATGATAGTGTTGTGGATTTTGTGAGCAAAGCAGGGTTTGACAAAATCTATGGCGCAAGACCATTAAAGAGAGCCATTCAAACAAATGTTGAAGATGTGCTTTCAGAAAAAATCCTTGAAAAATCTATTCAAAAAGGTAAATCATATATCTGCTCAATGGTTGATGATAAGTTAAAAATTGAAAACAGTTCGACAAATTAGGATTTGTAGAACAGAACGCAGAGTGCAAAATGCAAAGTGCAGAGTGTCGGAACTGCGTTGCAATTATAGATGTAATTAGGGCGGTTTTGTAGGGGCGATTCACGAATCGCCCGTCAAGTTTTATCGCACACTTTGGGAACGGGTCATTCGTGAATGACCCCTACATAGTTTGTTGGTCAATTTTAACGAGATATAAAAATTAAAAGAGTTCGACAAATTCAAATTTGTATACCAATCAAAAAAAGGAGAGTGAAAACACTCTCCTTTTCGTTAATCTAAAATCATATGTACGCCATTATTTCTTGTTTGACTTATGATTGCATCAATAATTAGAACTACTGACAAAACGGATACGGGGTCAACACCATCGACAATATCAACACCATAGGCATCACCCCATGTGAACCATTCCTTTGAAATGGTTGCGATTGTATAGTCGCCACGATAAATTTCATATTCGTGTGCCCAAAAGTCACCAGCAACTTCCCAGTCATAACCATTGATATAATACTTATGCTTAAAAAGAGTGATTTGCTTTACAACTTCTGCAACATCTTGACCATTTACTTCTATAAAATATCGTGGCATCAAAGATAGAACTTTTTGGTGAATATGGGCTTTATGGTTGTTATCCTTATCAAAAAGGTCAAGCTTCTTACCAAATGAGAAAAAATCACCCTCAACCCAATATGCCTCATTTTCTTGTTCGTCATAGATTGTGAATTTGTCAACAAAACTCATAACTTTTTGCTTCATATAGAATTTCATCTTTCACCCTCCGTTCTGCACTTTGCATTTTGCACTCTGCACTTTATAATGCTTTGCCGTCTTTTGTGAATAATGGTAATTCTTCAAGGAAGATAATGTCATCACGCTTTGCTGCATCGCCTTCAGCAAGAATAAACATCTTGCCACAAACAATGCCACCTGCATCGTTAACAAGTTTCTCAACTGCTTTAAGTGACTCGCCAAGAGATACAACATCATCAACGATAAGGATTTTCTTGCCTTTCATTAACTCTGCATCTGCTTTGTCAAGATAGAGTTTTTGTTCACCCTTTGTTGTGATTGAGTTAACAGTTGACTCAAAAACACCTGTCATATAAAGCTTTGGCTTTTTGCGAGCAACAAAATACTTTTGGTTATTCTGAAGTCTTGCCATTTCGTGTGCAAGAGGAATACCCTTTGCTTCTGCAGTGATTATGTAGTCATATTCTGGGGCTTTGTCGAGCAATTCTTTTGCACAAGCAGTTGTAAGTTCAGGGTCACCGAAAATTACAAAACCTGCAATGTTAAGTTCGTCATTAAGTGGGCAAAGAGGTAAATGTCTTTCAAGCCCGGCAATATTAATTTTGTGAAACATAATAATTTTCTCCTTATAAAAAGATAAAACGGCGGATATTTAATCCACCGTTTTGCTTGTTAATTAGTTAGCCAATGCGCGACTAAGCCACACTTCTGCAATATCCATTGCTGCATAAAGACCTTTTTTCTCACTTGATTTAACAATTCTCTCACGGGGACTAACATCAGGGTCAGTGTTAAGAAGCTGAATTGAAACTTTTGAAGCAACTTCAACATCGTCAACAGGTTTAGTTGCAAGAATCTGCATCATAATAACATATTTTTCTGACGGGTCGCCATAATAAAGGGTGTTGCCGTTACGAACTAATGGCTTGCCTTTATAAGTGAGGAACTTTTCGTTTTTAGCCATGAAAATACACCTCTTAATTATTTGATTTTAAGATATTCTTTTACAAGGTCTTGCAAAAGTTCATCTCTGTCAAGGCGGCGAATAAGACTTCTCGCATTGTTATGAGTTGTGATATAAGTTGGGTCTTCTGAAAGAATATAACCAACAATCTGGTTAATTGGGTTATAACCTTTTTCAACCAAAGCGTCATAAACTTGCATAAGAGTCTGTTTAGTAGCCTCTTCACGCTCATCCTTTAATGAAAACTGTATTGTCTTGTTAGGGTCAAGCATTTACGCCACCTCCTAGTAATAATTAAATATATTATATACTGAAAATAAATAAAAAACAATAGCAAAATTAAAATAAATTCTAAATTCTGCATTCTGAATTCTGCATTAAAAAACTCCCCGAAGGGAGTTTTTTAATTATGATTTAAGTGCTATTCCGTCTTTACTGAGTGCATCAATAATTCCATTTGCAACTTCCATAACTTCTTCTGTTGTGAGAGTCTTTTCCGGATTTGAGAATGTAATTCTTGTTGTGATTGACTTGCCGTTTTCGTCACGATATGTGTCAGTTACTTCAACCTTTTTGACAAGTGGACAATTTGCATTTTCGATAGCCTTACCGATTGGTGCAAATGTTTCACTAACGAATGAAAGGTCAATTTCCATATTAGGGAATTTTGAAGGTTCTTCATAGTGAATACCGGCATCTGCAATCTCTGTGAATAAAGGCACATCAATTTCAGCAAACACGATTGATGCTTTTTTGTCAATTTTCTTTGAAACAGTTGGGTGAACAACACCGATTTTACCGAGTACTACGCCATCACAAGAGATTTCGTTAAGGTTTCTTGGGTGTTCATAAGAAAGAGTGGCATCCATTGGAGTGAATGTGAGAGCCTTGTGCTTGATGTTATCAGTAATAACTGAAAGCATTGTTGCAAGTTCAACATAAAGTGTTTCAAGAGATTTTGTTTTACTATAAAGTGTAACGCAGAGCTTCTTTCTCTCGTTGCAAAGTCCATCGTCTTTAAGACCGTCAACAGTTCTGCCGATTTCAAACACACCAAAGTCAGTAGCGAAATTAGTGTTTGTCTTAACCTGACAAAGCTGTGTTGGGATAATTGACTTACGGATTGTTTCAATATTAGGATTTGTAGCGCCCTGAAGCTTGATATTTTCTTCAATTTCCATACCAAGTGCCTTGTATTCATCATAATATTGCCATACATAAGAGTGCAACTCGTGAAGTGAATAACGGTGAACGAGCATATCTTTAATTCTGTCTTCAACAGTCTTTTCTGCTTTTGCACGAACAGGGTAGAGTGGAGCAGATGCTGTGTGAATATCAAAGTTGTCGTAACCATAAATTCTTGTGATTTCTTCAACAATGTCAGCCTTGATAGTAACATCCTTTGTTGCTCTCCAGCTTGGAACTTCTACTGTGAAGTTGTCACCATCATTTGATGCCTTGAAACCAAGTGAATTAAGTGTATTTACAATAGTATCATTTGCGATTTCAATACCTGTATATTTGTCAATAAATGCCTTGTCGAAATCAAGTGTAACTGTTGGGTATTTGAATGCATATTCGTCTGTGAGTGCTGACACAACCTTAGCTTCAGGGTCAATGCTCATAAGAAGATTTACAAATCTTGCGATAGCAGGAACTGTCATCTCAGGGTCAAGGCACTTTTCATAACGGTTTGAAGCGTCAGTTCTGTGTGCAAGACGAACAGTTGACTTGCGGATTGATGCAGCATTAAATGTTGCTGATTCAAGGGTAAGAGTTGTTGTATCTTCTACAATTTCTGAGTCAAGACCACCCATAATACCTGCAATAGCAACAGGAGTGTTGTCGTTGCAAATCATAAGAGTGTTTTCGTCAATATTTCTGTCAATTCCGTCAAGTGTCTGGAATGTGAAAGGTGCAGGGAATCTCTTAATTCTGATTTTTTCAACTTTTCTTGAGTCAAAAGCGTGCATTGGCTGACCCATTTCAAGCATTAAGTAGTTTGTAAGGTCAGCAAGAAGATTGATTCCACGCATACCGCAGTAGAAAAGACGAATTCTCATATTAACAGGGCTAACATTTTTTGTGATATTTGCAACCTGCAAGCAAGAATAACGCTGACAAAGGTCATCTTCAATCTTCAAATCAACCTTTGGAAGATTGTCATATTGTGAAAGGTCAACCTGTGGCAATGGTTTTAACTCACGACCTGCAAGAGATGCAAATTCACGAGCGATACCATAGTGACCCCAAAGGTCAGGACGGTTTGTAAGTGACTTGTTGTCAACTTCGAAAACGATGTCGTCGATTTCGTAAAGGTCTTTAAGGTCAGTACCATTCTTTACATCATCAAGAATGTCCATAATGCCTGAATTGTCGTCAGAAATACCGATTTCCTTTTCAGAACAGCACATACCGTTTGACATATATCCTGCAAGTGGTCTTGGTGCGATTTCGATTTCACCGAGCTTTGCACCAACCTTTGCGAATGCAGTTTTCATACCAACTCTTACATTTGGTGCACCACAAACAACGTCAACTAATTCTGCTTCATCAATATCAACTTTGAGAAGGTGGAGCTTTTCTGATTTTGGATGGTCTTCTACAGACTTGATTTCAGCAACAACAATACCACTGAAATCACTGCCTTTAAAGAAAATTTCGTTTTCAACTTCAGCAGTTGAGAGTGAGAATTTGCGGATTAATTCCATTTTGTCAAGACCACTAAGGTCAACGAAATCACTAATCCAGTTCATTGATAAAAACATAATTTTGCTCCTCCTTCCTTAATTTTCGTCGTCTGTGAACTGTGTGAGCACCTTAAGTGAGCCACTGTTCAAATCACGGATATCTTTAACACCATATTTCATCATTGCAAGACGAGTAAGACCAAGTCCAAATGCGAAACCTGTGTATTCTTCAGGGTCAATTCCACCAGCTTTAAGAACTTCAGGGTGAATCATACCGCATGGGCAAAGTTCAAGCCAACCGCTGTGCTTACATGAAGGACAACCTTCACCACCACAGATAAGGCAAGAAATATCAAGCTCGAAACCAGGTTCAACGAATGGGAAGAAACCAGGACGAAGACGAACTTTGATGTCTTTTTGGAATACTTCTGAAAGCATTGTTTTCATAAAGTAAATAAGGTTTGAAATTGAAATATCCTTGTCAACCATAACGCCTTCCATTTGGAAGAATGTGTTTTCGTGACAAGCGTCAGTAGCTTCATTTCTGAAACAACGGCCCGGGAAAATAGCCTTGATTGGCATACCGTCGTTTACGAGTGCATCTTTATACTTTTTATAAATAGCATTTTGCGCTGCTGATGTGTGAGATTTTAACAACTGACCATTATCCAAATAATATGTGTCCTGCATATCGCGAGCAGGGTGGTCCTTTGGAATATTAAGTGCTTCAAAACATTCATAGTCAGTAACAATTTCACTGTAGTCTTCAATGTTAAAGCCCATTGAACGGAAAACGCTTTCACATTGACGCTGTACAAGTGTAATCGGGTGGTATGAACCACGAGTTAAGTTAGCAGGAACAGAAATGTCAAAAATTGGTGTGCTTTCGATTTCTTTCTTTAACTCAAGCTCTTTGAGCTCCTGACTCTTTTCTGCGATTTTCTGCTCAACGAATGCTCTTACTTCGTTGACAATCTGACCCATAACAGGTCTTTCTTCTGCTGATAATGAACCCATCATTTTAAGCATAGATGTAAGTTCACCTTTTTTACCAAGCACTTGTACTCTGAATTCTTCAAGTTGACTCTGCTCGGTAAAAGTGCTGAGTTCTGCTTCCGCACGAGCACGGATAGCTTCGAGTTTTTCTCTCATTAATCTCAATCCTTTTCTAAAAATAATCGGAAATAGGGAATAAAAAATCCCATACTCCAGAAGAGTATGGGACGAATAAAATCCGCGGTACCACCCAAATTTTAGCAAAAAGCTAACACTTTCCGTGTTCAATAACGAGAACAAACCGTCATCATCTACTGTCAGTTCAACGATGCCACTCCAAAGGGAACTTCAATTAAGTTTTCGACTTATGTGCTTTCAGCCACGGCACAATTCTCTGGCAAGATTACTCACTTAATCTACTTTCTTTTTCATCGTGTTTTCAATATCCTATGTATTATATCAAAAGTGTATTTTTAAGTCAAGAGCAAATTATATGTAATCTATTTAACAAATTTGAATTTGTCGAATATAATTCTACAAAAAAAGTCCTTTCATTTTTCGATGAAAGGACTTCTTTTCTATGTTAGATTTGCTTTAACTTGCCGAGATTCTTAATGAGATTTGGAATACCCTTGAAGATTACTTTAAGACCTGCGCCCATTTTATCTTCGTGAATAATCATAATGAGACCCTTTGCCATTTCAGGGCTAAAGAGACCGAAGCTCATTGAGATAAAGTTCTTTATTGGAAGCTGTGTTGCAACTGCACCAGCCATTGTATCAGCACCAAGAAGTTTAATGAGAAGACGATAAATTCTGCCACCCCATTTGCTATCCTGAGCATCTTCAATAGTGTTAAGGAATGTGAAAGGTGCATTCTTATCTCTGACTGATGGTGGAAGCTCTTTGCCATAAACTGCTTCGAATTCATTTGCAGGAACATTCATAATGTCTGCACCGTAATATGATGGAGCAGTTGTCTTATAGTCAGGGATTTCAGCTTCTACTGTTGATTCAACATTAACAGTTGCTTCAAGTTTAATGTCACGGCTTGATGCGCCAACCAAAATCTTGAATTCACCGCTTTCAACGTGCCAGTCATCAAGAATTACGTTGTAATATGCAAATGCACGTTTGTCGAGTGTGATTTCTACTTCTTTTTCTTCGCCTGCTTTTAAGAATATTTTCTTGAATGCACGAAGCTCTTTAACAGGACGATAAATTGTGCTTTCAACGTCGTTTACATAAATCTGTGCAACTTCCGCACCGTCAACATCGCCTGTGTTCTTGATTTTGAATGAAACAGTAACTGTGTCTGTGTCTTTAATGCTGTCAGCAGAAACTTTAATGTCGCTGTACTGGAATGTTGTGTATGAAAGACCATGACCGAATGGGAATGCAACTTCCTTTTCTGCTGTGTCATAATATTTATAACCAACATAAACGCCTTCTCTGTATTCAACAGAAACAGGTGTGCCTGGGAAATAGTTGTGGCTTGAATTATCTTCAAGTGCTAATGGATATGTTTCACTGAGTTTACCGCTTGGGTTAACATCACCGAAGATGATGTCACAAACTGCGCTGCCACCAGCCTGACCTGTAAGGAACATATTAAGGATAGCAGGCACTTTATCAGCCCAAGGCATTGCTACAGATGCACCACCTGAAAGCACAACGATTGTGTTAGGATTAACCTTGAGAACTTCTTCAACAAGAGTGTTGTGAATAGGTGGAAGATTGATGTGAGCTCTGTCGTTACCTTCTGTTTCATATTCGTCAGTAAGACCAACAAATACAACAGCAACATCAGCATTTCTTGCTCTTTCTTTAGCTTCAACAATGAGTTCCATTGCTTTCTTTTCTTTGCACTTCTTGAGTTCATAACCCTTTGAGAATGAGAAGTTAACACCCATTTCTTTCATTGTGCTATAAGCAGAATCAAGCTTGATTGGGTTGATGAGTGATGAACCAGCACCCTGATAACGTGGTGTGTGAGCCATTTCACCGATAAGAGCAATTTTTGCATCCTTTTTAAGTGGAAGAAGACCACCGTCATTCTTCATAAGAACCATACACTGACCTGCGATTTCACGAGCAAGGTTGTGGTGAGCATCACTATCGTATGTATAATCGCCGAGAACTTTTTCAGCTTTCTTTGACATTTCAATAATCTTATCAACTGCTGCATCAAGAATAGCTTCATCAAGTGTGCCATCATTAACTGCATCAATGATAAGTTTTGTGCCAATACCTGAAGATGTTGGCATTTCAATTTCCTGACCTGCAATAAGACCAGGAACTCTTTCGTTTTCTGCGCCCCAGTCAGTAATAACAACGCCTTCGAATCCGAAATCATCACGAAGAACATCAGTAAGTAACCACTTGTTTTCAGCAGCATAAGTGCCGTTAAGACGGTTGTATGAGTTCATGATTGTCCAAGGCTGAGCCTTTTTAACTGTGATTTCGAATGGAAGAAGATATGTTTCGCGAAGTGTTCTTTCGTCAACAACAGCATTAACTGTCATTCGGCGAGTTTCTTGGTTGTTTGCTGCATAGTGCTTAAGAGATGTACCAACACCCTTACTCTGAACACCGTTTACAAATGCTGCAGACATTTCACCTGCAAGAACACCGTCTTCTGAGAAATATTCAAAGTTACGTCCGCAAAGTGGTGAGCGCTTGATATTTGTACCAGGTCCTAAAAGAACAGACACCTTTTCTTTTAAGCATTCTTCGCCGAGTGCTTCACCCATTTTATAGATAAGGTCAGTATCCCAAGAACAAGCAGTTGCAGATGCTGTTGGGAAGCAGATTGCAGGAACACCTTTCAAAAGATTTGTTTCACCCTTTGGTGTGTCGCCTGGGTCACCTTTTTTACGAATACCGTGAGGGCCGTCGTTAAGGCTAATTGACTTGATACCAAGTCTTTCAACAGGCTGTGAGTGCCAATAGTCAAGACCGTCGCACATACTTGCTTTTTCTTCAAGTGTCATCTGTGCGATAAGGTCAGCGTGTTTAAGAGCCATTTCCATTTCCTCCTAAAATATAACATTTTTAATTAACATTTCTATTATATATCAACACTATCGGTTTCGTCAAATAAAAGTTTATCTGCTGAAACTGTGTCAATTGCTTCAATGTTTTTAAGCTTTCTTTGAATGAAGAGATTTTTGCGTTCTGCATCTTCAAGAGTCTTGCCGGCTTCGTCAACTTTCTTCTTTGCTTTGGCAAGCAAATCACCGAATTTTTCATACTGCGCCTTTGCAGCACCCAAAAGCTCACGGACTTCGTTTGCCTTTTCGTTAATTGCAATTGTTTTAAAGCCCATTGAGAGAGAATTGAGAAGTGCAGTGATGGTTGACGGACCTGCAATCATAACATTATATTCATTCTGTATTTTTTCAGGTAACCCTGTTCTTGATGATGCGATTTCTGCATAAAGACCTTCAGTTGCAAGATACATAATTGCAAAAGGTGTTGTGTCAGGCACATGAATATATTTTGCAATTGATTTTGCTTCACCAAGCACTCTGTTTTCGAGCTCTTTTCGTGCTTGTTTTACGGCATCTGCATCAGCTTTATCTGCAGCATCACAAAGACGCACATAGTCTTCCATAGGGAATTTTGAGTCAACAGGAAGTAAAATATCCTTGCCGTCTTTTTCACTTGATGGAATACGAATTGCAAATTCAACTCTGTCCATAGAATTTGGCACAGTTGCCACATTCTTTAGGAACATATTTGGGATAGTCTGATTCAAAATGCCTTCAAGCTGAACTTCAGCCCAAGTACCACGAGCCTTAACATTGGTGAGCACTCGGTTAAGTGCAGTAACATTTTCAGTAACACCTGTTGAAAGCTTTTGCATTTCACCAAGAGATTTATATAAGTTTTCAAGCTGGTCAGATACAGTTTTAAATGAAGAATTAAGTCTTGTTGTAAGAGTTGCGGTGAGTTTTTCGTCAACAGTAACTCGCATTTCTTCAAGCTTCTTTTCATTTGACTCTTGCATTTTGGTGATTGAATCTTCAAGAGTTTTATTTTGCTTTTCACTCTGTTGAGCATTTTTTTCGCTCATTGAAACAAGCATTTCATTCATCTTCTCACGATGCTCAAAATTGCCTTTATTCATATTGTCAATGCGACCTGACATTTCATCAAGGCTCTTTTTCACATCTTCACGGATTTCTTTGTTAGAATTCTGATTTTCAACACGAATTCTGTGAAATTCGTCACCCATATTTTTGGTTATGTATTCAAGTTTGTTTTCAAGTGACTTGATTTCATCACTTTCTTCGGTGTTTGCTTCTTTAATTGCCTTTGACAATTTACCAAAATAAACACCAAGCACAATAAAACTGATTGCAAGAAAAGCCATTAGAATATATTTTGCAATTTCAAGAAATAATTCCATATTTTTACTCCCCATATATAATGTATAGCTCATTATACCAAAATTATATAATAAAAGATAGTTTTTTATAAAATTTTTTATGAAAATATAGAACTATTTGCATTTTTTTGTTATACTGTAAAAAGGTGATTTGAATGTTTAAGAAAATCATATCGATTTTAATGGCAATTGTGCTTGTTTTCACTTGTTTTTCAGGTTGCAAAAAAGAAGAAACAGGTGAGGCGTTAGCATGCGCAATTTCACAGATGCCAAGCACTTTTGACCCACAAATTGCAACATCAACAGTTGAAAAAATGATTTCTGTCAATATTTTTGACGGACTCTTTAAATTAGACGAAAATGGTGACCCACAAAAATGCGCTGCAGTTGATTATTCTGTTTCATCTGACGGGTTAGTTTATACTTTCCAGATTCAAAAAGATACATATTATTATCTCTCATCAGCAGTTAAGAATTTCCTTGAAGATAAAAATGCAACAATAGATGCAAAAATTACTGCCGAAGATTTCGCATTCGGTATTATTCGTAGTATTCTTCCTGAAACAAATTCAGAAGATTTTGAGCTTTTGAGTGTAATCAAAAATGCAAACGCCGTTCATAATAGTACAATGGATGCAGACTCTCTCGGCGTGCGTGTAACAGGGGAATATACCCTTGAAATCACACTTGAAAAACCAAGTGACGATTTTCTCTATGCTCTCAGCCAACCTGTGTCATATCCTTGCGATAAAGAATTCTTTGATTTGACAGGTGGGCGCTATGGTCTTGCATCAAAATACATAATCACAAATGGTGGATTTTATCTTTCAAATGTGAGTGAAGACAAGTCTGTCAGAATTGCAATGAATAGTGAATATAAAGGTAGCCACAAGGTTATTCCGTCAGCAGTGGGATTTTATCTTAATACCGATTCTGTTAATGTAGCGGATAAGATTGATAAAGGTGACTATGATGTTGGTTTCTTTACCGATGAAGATGCCATTGACGAATTGGGCCGTCGAGTGCAAAAGAATGTGCTCACTAACATTTCTTGCTCTTTGATTTTCAATATGAAAAACAAGAATTTGCAGAATTTGTCACTTCGCACGGGGCTTGTAGCAGGTATCAACCTTGCAGACGAAACAGTGCAGACTCTTGTGCCATCATATTTCGGGGTTGACGGTGCAGTTGAGAGAATTTCTTTCAATGCGGATAATGCTCATAACACAATGATTAAGGCTTTTGATGAGCTTAAAATCAAAAACCTTTCTGTTGATATTCTTTGCACAGAAAAATATGAAAAAATGGCAAAAAATATCGTCAACAGTTGGCAAAGCAGTATCGGTGTTGAGCTTAATGGTACTGTAACTGTTGCAGACGAAAAAGATTTCAACAAGAAGATAAATAGTGGCGAATTTGAACTTGCAATTTATCCAATAACGGTTGATTCTGATAAAGCAAGTGATTTTCTCAAAGTTTTCACAACAGGTGAGAATGTATTCTCATATTCTTCTGACGAATATAATCGCATCTGGAATGATTTAGGAAAAAATCCAACCAACGATAAAATCAATTATGCACAAAGTTATTTGCTCAAAAATGCAGTTGTGTTGCCACTTGTTAGTGAAGACACAGTTTTCGCAGTTGCCAAGGGTACAAACGGAATTTATTTCTGTGGCAACAGAGCAAATGTGTATTTCTATAAAGGACAAAAATAATGACAACAAAAAGAAAAATTCACATAATAATTTCGTGGGTGCTCGTGGTAATCTGTATGGGAATTATATTCTTCTTATCGGCACAGAATGGTGAAGAATCATCAGATTTGAGTGGCTCATTTGTAATGGCTCTTTTAAATGGATTGGGCATTGTTATTGACGAAGGAGTTCTTCGCAGTATTGCTCATTGCCTAGAATTTATGGGACTTTCTGTGCTTATCTTTAATGCAGTTTATGTAACTTGGTTTTTAAAAATCACACCAATAATTGCATTTTTGGGCACTGTATTTTATGCAATAACTGATGAAATCCATCAAATTTTTGTGCCTGAAAGAGCATTTCAAATAAGTGATATTTTAGTTGATAGTACAGGTGCTTTGATTGGTGTCATAGCATCATTTGTAATATTAAAAGTTATACTTTACATAATGAAAAGGGGAAATAAAAATGGCAATTCTTAAACCTTTTAAGGCGATAAGACCAAAGGACGAATATGCAAGTGAAGTGGGCGCATTGCCCTATGATGTTATGAATTCAGAAGAAGCAAGAGAAATGGTAAAAGATAAGCCATATTCATTCTTGCACGTTGATAAAGCAGAAGTGGATTTACCAAAGGGCATTGATATTTATTCTGCAGAAGTTTATGAGAAAGCAAAGGAAAACCTTGATGCTTTAAGTGAAAAAGGTATCTGCAAACAAGATGAAAAACCAATGCTCTATATTTATCGTCAGATTATGAATGGTCGTGAGCAGACAGGTATCGTTGGTTGTACTGCAGTTGACGATTACATAAACAATGTGATTAAAAAGCACGAATTCACCCGTGCCGATAAAGAAGCAGACAGAATTCGTCACGTTGATACACTTGATGCTAACACAGGACCTATTTTCTTGACACACAGAGAAAATAAGACGGTTACAGATATAACGGAAAATTGGAAAAACACTCATACACCTTGCTATGATTTTGTAAGTGATGACGGTGTTTCACAGACAGTATGGGTTATTGATGATGACGCAGTTATTGATACTCTCGTTAAAGAATTTGCAGAAATCCCATATCTCTATATTGCCGATGGTCACCACAGATGCGCATCAGCAGTGCGCGTTGGTGAGAGAAGACGCGGGAATGGGGACTATGACAAAAATGCAGAATTTAATTTCTTCTTGTCAGTAATCTTCCCTTGCGACCAGCTTAAAATTATGGATTATAACCGTGTAATCGCAGATTTGAATGGTAACACAAGTGAAGAATTTATGGCTAAAATGAGTGAAAAATTCACAGTTGAAGAAGCAGAAACAAGCCCTTATGCACCACAAGAACGCCACACATTTGGTATGTATCTCGATAACAAGTGGTATAAGGTAACAGCAAAACCAGAGTTTATTAATGAAAACAACCCTGTTTTGTGCCTTGATGTTTCTATCTTGCAAAACAACCTTATCACGCCAATTCTTAATATCACAGACCCAAGAACAGACAAGAGAATTGACTTTGTCGGTGGTATTCGTGGTTTAGGTGAACTTGAGAGAAGATGTGCAGAAGGTATGCGCCTTGCATTCGCAATGTACCCAACATCACTTAATGAGCTTATGGACATTGCCGATGCAGGTCAGGTTATGCCACCAAAATCAACTTGGTTTGAACCAAAGTTGTTGTCAGGTCTTTTTATTCATAAGTTGTCATAAATTATTATGCAAGATTTACCCAAAAGAAAGAAATTAAGATTAGAAAAATACAATTATAGTGGAAATGGTTGTTATTTCATTACAATTTGTACTAATAGCAAAACTCATTTATTTGGCAGATACAATGTAGGGGCGATTCACGAATCGCCCGAAAAACACGCTGAAAACAGATGCGTTGAGTTGAATTGGTATGGACAGATTGTTGAAAATGAAATTTTAAAGTTGCCAGAACGATATAATGAAATTGAAATCGTTAATTATATTGTAATGCCTAATCACATACATATGCTTGTTTCAATAAACAATGATATTGATTCTGAACGGGCGATTCGTGAATCGCCCCTACAACGCAGTTTGTTGTCAAAGGTAATTGGTTGTCTTAAAATGAATGTGAGCAAGGAAATTCACAAACAAAACCCTTTGATTGATGTTTGGCAACGGGGATACATTGACCACATAATACGAAATCAAACTGATTTTGAATATCATTGGAACTACATTGAATACAATGCATTGAAAGAATACAAATAAAAACCGTTGGGATGTGACAAAATGTACGAGAATGAAAATGGACGCAAAATATATCCTTTACCACTCAAAGTTAAGACACAAAAATCTTTGAGAATGTTTTTGTGTGGACTGTTTGTCTTTGCACTTGCGTGTGGTATGGTGATTTTCTCATGTTATATGATTGTCAATGCAATTGAGCTAGGGACTATAAATGAATTAGATGATTTGGTTTTTTCAATCGTAATGTTTCTTCTTGGAATAAATATGTATTATTGCCTTTTGCCATATCATTTAATTGTTGATGATGAGAAACTTCAAATAGACCGAAAAATTTTTAAAAGAACATTTTATTGGAATGAAATCTCTGGATTATACACTTCTATAACTGCACAACGAACATATAGGGGTGTAAATATTAAAAAAGATAATTTACAGGTGATTTTTTATAACAGAAGTGATAAAAGAACAAAATTGAATATTGGAATACCTTGGGAGATAGAATATAAATCCGAGACTATAAAAAACACAATCTGGTATGCTTATTCAAAATATCATCCCGAATGTAACCAAGGAAATGAATAATATAAAACAACGGTAGAGATTATCTGCCGTATTTTTTTGCTTTGTCATTCGTTATTTTGCACAAAAACTCATATATTAATTTGTAAAATTGTGCCAAAGGTAGAATGTGGTATAAAATGTGCTTTTTGCCTTGACTTATGGATTTTACCATTGTAATATATTCACAAATCAAAGCGTATTTGATTGTGCAAAATATATAAAGAAAAGGCGAATATTCAAAAATGGCAAAAATCTTAAAACAAATGAATCCAATCAGAATTTTATCAGAAAAACAAGGCGCAAAAAGAATGGTAATTATGTTTATGAGCATTTTACTTATGGGCTTTGCAGTTTCTGTTTTCTCTTATTCAGGCATGGGTGTTGACCCATTCACAGCGCTCAATATGAGCATTGCAGATAAACTCAATATGAGTTTTGGCTTCTTGCAGATGTGCGTTAACGGTGCAATTCTCATTCTCGTTGCTCTCATTGCAAGAAAACTTATCAGTCTTGGCACAGTTGTTAATATGGTGGGCGTTGGTTATGTTTGCGAGTTCTTCACAAATATTTACGATGAAATTCTTCCACAAGAGCCAAGTTTTCTTCTCAAAACAATAGCAATGGCTTTGGGCGTATTCCTTTTAAGCCTTTCAGCATCACTTTATTTCAACTGCAAAATGGGTGTTTCACCTTATGATGCATTGGGTTTTGTGATGGAAGACAATGTGAAGCTTAAATATAAATGGTGCCGAGTTGCAACAGACCTTCTTTGCACAGCGGGTGCTTTCGCATTGGGTGGACCAATCGGCATTGGTACAGTTGTTACAGCATTCTTTATGGGGCCAGTTGTTTCATTCTGTGACAACGCAATTTCACAAAAAGTGCTCCGTTGCAAGTTCAAGCTTCTTCGTCACTTCACAGTGCTTAGATATTATGACTTGTCTTACATTCAAGGTCGAGTATAATAGTTTGAAACATAAAAAATGACCACAATCCTAAATGGAATGTGGTCTTTATTTTTTATTATTTATGTGCGTTGCAACTTGCGCAATTGCCTGTGCAACCCGAGAATTCTTTTTTGCCCTCTTCTGTGTCGCGATAATATTGTGTGTGAGTATTTCTGTGGGGGAGAGTTGTCCATAACTCTTCGGCAACAGGTGCCCATTTCTCTGAATATTCAACACATTTGTCGCAAAGCTCGTCAGCACTTTCTTGACGGACAAGGTCAGAAGATTTTGCGCCCGTTTCTTTGATAAGCTGACGAAGTCTGTCAGGGTTTTCAAGCATTGGGCAAGGTCTTAAATGGTTATCGTTGAATGGCTGATTTTTATAATACGCCATAAACAATGGACTTTGCAAAGCTTCAAGCAATGTGTGAGTTCTGATGTTTGAATCAGAGAAGTGAATGAATACGCAAGGCTCAATGTCGCCGGCAGAGTTAATGTGGAAATAGTTTCGTCCACCCGCAATGCAACCACCAACATATTCACCGTCATTCTGGAAGTCCATAATGAAAATCGGTTTACCTGTTTTGCCGTCACGCATTTTCTTGTTCCAGAAATAGAGCTCTTTTCTCTGTTCAGGTGTAGGAATAAGGTCTACATCTGCACCGTGACCGACAGGCATATAGTTGAAATTGAGCATATATTTTGCGCCTTTGCCGATTATAAAATCAACAAAGTCATCACTTGTAACAATAGGTAAGTTTTTGCTTGTGTAACAAACTGAAACACCAAAAATGCACTTGTTCTTTTTAAGCAAGTCCATAGCTTTCATTGTGCCGGCATAAGCACCCTCGCCACGACGCCAGTCGTTTGACTCTTCGTTACCCTCAAGGCTTAATGCGAGTGTAATATTACCACATTCATTCATAGCTTTACAGAATTCTTCGTCAACCAAGGTTGCATTTGTGAAAATCAAGAAGATGCAATCTTTGTTGTTTCTGCAAATTTCAAGAACTTCTTTTTTCTTGATAAGTGGCTCACCACCTGTGAGCCAATAAAAATGGCAACCCAATTCTTTACCCTGAGTTACAATACTTTGCATTTCGTCGAGAGAAAGATTTTGTTTGTGACCATATTCTGCTGACCAACAACCCTTGCAGTTAAGGTTGCAAGCACTTGTTGGGTCAAAAAGAATGTTGAACGGAATATTACATTTATATTTTTCGCGGTTTTCTCTAACGGCCTTTGTGCCGTAATAACCTGCGTCAATACCAAAAGAGAGAAGCATCTGCTTGATAACTCTGTGGTCAATATCGTTGATAATACTTAATGCAAACTGTGTCCAGACATTATCTTTATCTTCTGCGATAGCCTGAATTTTCTTGAAATTTTCAGGTGGAAAAATCTTGCTGAAAACAGGCTCAATAACACGGCTCATTTTCACAATATTGGCATGAGGATTTTTGTCGATATACTTTAAAAGTCTATCAACTATAAAACTCATACTTGATTTTTGAATTTTGTATTTAAAATTCATAATGCCACCTATATAAATTTCTGAAAAATCGTACTATATTATTTTATTGTAAATCGCAGATAAAGTCAAGAATTTATTGAGTGTTTAACAATAAATTAACATATAAGATTATTTTGTACATTTTTGGGGAAAAATAAACCAAAAAAGAAGATTAAAATAGTAGAAAAATATATCTTAATATGGTAAAATAATCTTTAATAGTTTTAATTTCAAGGGTGAATTAGATGAATCCAAAATCTTATTGTGAAATCGCAAATGGTGTTAAGCTTCTTTGCGTGAATAGTGACAAATTCAAAACCAACTTTTTAACTGTTGATTTTTATGTGCCAATCAACGAGCATTTTGCTGCACTCAATGTGCTTTCATCTTTAATGGGACACACATCAAAGAATTATAAAATATTCAGCAGTTTCAACGCAAAGGTTGAAAGTCTTTATGGCGCAGATTTTGACACATCAATTATAACTGCAGGAGAAAAGGTAAGATTCAGATTTTCTGTTGAAATGCCTGACGACCGTTTCTCATTAGATAGCAATAAAATTTCTGAAGAAGCAGTTGACTTTATTATTGACATAATTTCAAATCCTAATTGCGAAAACGAAAAATTTGACGAAGAAAATACAAAACGCGAAATTAAATTCACTCTTGAAAATATTGAAGCAGAAAAGAATGATAAAAGGGCTTATGCGCTCTCTCGCTTGCGCCAGTTAATGTGTGCAGGCGAGCCCTATGGCATTGACCGTGAAAAATTAGAAGAAGATGTTAGAAAGCTTGACAGCACAAAGCTTTTTAATGCATATAAGCATCTTCTTGAAACTGCTACAATCATTATTACAGCTTGTGGTAGCCTAAGCGAAGAAATGCTTAAAGAAAAATTCTCTGTATTTGCAAATAAAATTGACAACAGAAATACACAAACTCTTGAAAATATCTATATAGAAAAAGCCGACGAAATCCGCTATTTCACAGAAGAAATGGACATTACACAAGCAAAACTCGTTATCGGTCTTCGTTCAGGCATGACTCATGCAGAAGACGATTATTTTGCATTCCGTGTTATGACTGATATTTTTGGCGGTGGACCATATTCTCGACTTTTCTTGAATGTCCGTGAAAAAATGAGCCTTTGTTATTATTGTGGTGCAAGACTATTGAGAGATAAGGGCATCATTTTCGTTCAGAGCGGTATCGAAGAAGAAAATTATGAAAAAGCACTCACCGAAATTTTAAATCAACTTGATATTATGAAAAAAGGTGAATTTTCAGACGAAGACTTCAATTCGTCAATTACAGCACTTTGCGATGCATTTCGTGGTGTTGGGGATTCACCTGCATCAGTCTGCGCTTTTTATAATTCGCAGGTTTTCGATAAAGAATTGGTTAGTGGCTTAGAATTTGCAGAAAAAATCCGTGCCGTTACAAGGGAACAGGTTGTTGAATGTGCAAACCGTGTAACAGTTGACTCTGTTTATCTTCTTAAGGGGGAGGGCAAAGACAATGAATAAAATCAGAGAGATTAAAAATGAACTTTTAAATGACAGTTATTTTGAAATCGACCATAAATCAGGCTTTAAAATCTTTGTTTATCCAAAAGAGAATTATTCGTCTGCTTATGCAGTTTTCGGTACAAAATACGGCTCAATTGATACTTGTTTTCGTGTTGAAGGCAATGAAGAATTCACAACAGTACCAGAGGGTATTGCTCACTTTTTAGAGCATAAGCTTTTTGAAAGTGAAGAGCTTGACGCTTTTGCTCGATATGCCAAAACAGGTGCATCTGCTAACGCTTATACAAGCTTTGACAAGACTTGCTATTTGTTCCAATGCAGTGGCAATTTTGAGAAATCACTTGAAATATTATTAGATTTTGTAAGCAACCCATATTTCACCGAGCAAACAGTTCAAAAAGAACAGGGCATAATCGGTCAAGAAATCAAAATGTATCAGGATGAGCCCGGTTGGGAATCTCTTTTCGCACTTCTTCGTGCTATGTATCACAATCATCCTGTGCGAATTGATATTGCTGGCACAGTTGAGTCAATCAGTCATATTACCGCTGAGCTTCTCTATGAATGTTACGAAACATTCTATAACCCTGCAAATATGGCTCTTGCAGTTGTGGGTAATGTGACAGTGGAGCAAGTGTTAGAAATTGCTGACAGAATGCTAAAACCAAAGGAAAGCCGAAAGATTGAAAGAAAATTCCAGATTGAGCCAGAAACAGTTGTGGAAGACACAATAGTTAGAAATCTTACAGTTTCAATGCCGATTTTCGCAATAGGATATAAAGAGAAAGTTACTACACCTTGTCGCACACTTAAAGAAACTCTTGAAAGTAATATTTTGCTTGATATTATCGGTGGCAAAACATCACAGCTCTATGAAGAAATGCTCACAGACGGGCTTATCAACACCACATTTGATATTGAATATTTTGAAGGCTTCGGTTATTCTGCTCACATTTTCAACGGTGAAAGCACAGAACCAGAAAAGGTACGTGAAAGAATAAATAATGAAATTGAAAAAATGAAGAAACAGGGTGTTGATAAAGAAACTTTTGACAGAATCAAGAAAAAGCATTATGGTGGATTCATTATGAATTTCAATGATATTGATTCACTTGCAAATGCGCTAATTGGTGGCTATTTCAACGGCGACGGTCTCTATGACCAGTTAGAAGTCCTTGAAAGTATAACACTCGAAGATATTAACAACAGATTAAACGCTATTAACATTGAAAACTCTTCAATGTCAATTATAAAGCAAAGCTGAAAGGGGAGTATTTTATGAAATGGTTTACAGATTATACTCTTGTTGAGTTCCCAAAATTGGGTTGGGATTTTAATGTTTATGAAAATTTAGTTGAATTCACTCTTCCCGGTTGGAATATTGACATTACAATCAAATTCTATGGTGTCATAATCGCATTTGGTTTCACTCTCGCCGTGCTTTTTGGTGGAAGAATGGCTTATACTTGGAAAATGAGCATTGATAAGATGCTTGATGTGCTCATTTATGGCACATTCGGTGGAATTATCGGTGCAAGACTTTATTATGTAGCTTTCGAGTGGGATAGCTATAAAGACGATTTGTTGTCCGTTTTCAAAATATGGGAGGGTGGACTTGCCATCTATGGCGGTATCATCGGCGCATTTATCGCAGCATATTTTGTGTGTAAAAAAATCGACCTTAATTTCTATAAATTGCTCGACCTTGCAGGTATGAGCTTGCTTATAGGACAAGGTATCGGCAGATGGGGTAATTTCACTAACCAAGAAGCATTCGGTATTAACACTGATTCAATTTTTGGAATGACAAGTGAGAAGATTTCAGATTACATATCTTCTCATTATTCTTCACTCACAGCAAACGGAATCTCAATGGATTCTGACTTGCCCGTGCACCCAACATTCCTTTATGAGTCAATCTGGTGTCTTTTCGGTTTTGTAGTGCTTTATATCGTCTGCAAAAAGTTTAGAAAATTTGACGGACAATTAATTCTCGGCTATGGCATTATCTATGGTATTGAACGCTTCTTTGTTGAAGGTCTCCGCACAGATAGTCTCTATATCGGTGACACAGGTCTTCGTGTTTCTCAGGTGCTCTCACTTGCAATTGTGGTATTCTGTGCAGCACTCACAATAGTTCGCCTTGTGCAAATCAACAAAGGCAATGTGGATAAGGTTAAAGAGTATAAGGAGAAGAATAATGTATAAAATTATTGACGGCAAAGAAGTTTCTGCATCTGTCAGAAATGAAATCAAAGCAGAAGTTGAAAAACTCAAAGAACAAGGAAAAAAAACAGGCCTTGCAGTGGTAATTGTTGGCAATAATCCTGCTTCTCGTGTCTATGTAAATAACAAGAAAAAGGGCTGCGAAGAAGTGGGAATGGAGTCTTTTGAATATGCACTTCCCGAAGAAACAACCACAGAAGAATTACTTGAATTAGTTGAAAAACTCAACAATGACGATGCGGTTGACGGAATTCTCTGTCAGCTGCCATTACCAAAGCAGATTGACGAAAAGAAAGTGCTTAATGCAATTGTGCCACACAAGGATGTTGATGCATTCCACCCTGTAAACACAGGTCATATTATGATTGGTGACCACTCATTTTTGCCTTGCACACCTGCAGGAATTATGGAAATGCTGAAATTCTATGATATTTCTGTTGAGGGCAAAGAATGTGTGGTTATCGGCAGAAGTAATATTGTTGGCAAGCCTATGGCAATGCTACTGCTCGGCAAAAACGGTACTGTTACAATCTGTCATTCAAGAACAAAAGATTTAGCAGAAGTAACTCGTCGTGCTGATATTCTTGTTGCCGCAGTGGGTATAGCATATTTCGTAAAAGAAGATATGGTAAAAGACGGCGCAGTTGTAATTGATGTTGGTATGAACAGAAACGCAGAAGGTAAGCTCTGCGGTGATGTTGATTTTGAAGTAGTAAAAGATAAATGCTCATTTATCACACCGGTACCCGGTGGCGTAGGACCAATGACAATAACAATGCTTCTTAAAAACACACTCACCGCATCTAAGGAACATAAAAAATAGTTTCTTTTTCCGCAATACTGCGTGGCTTTCGGCTCGCGGTATACCTGATACAGCTTCGCCTCTGCCACATTGTCTTGCGAAAAAATAATTCTATTTTTAGAATTTACATATAAGTTTATGTAATTAAATAAACTATTGTAGGGGACGATGCCCACATCGTCCCGTTTTTAAATGAAATGAAGGTGAGAAAATGACACAATTTAATATTACAGGTATGAGTTGTGCTGCCTGTGTTGCACGAGTTGAAAAAGCCGTAAATTCTGTTGATGGTGTAAGCTCTTGCAGTGTCAGTTTGCTCACCAATTCAATGGGTGTTGAGGGCTCTGCTGATGCAAATGCAATCATAAAAGCCGTTGAAAACGCGGGCTATGGTGCAAGCCTTAAAGACGAAAAAGCACCGTCACAAGATGATGCGTTAAAAGACACAGAAACACCCAAACTAAAAAAACGACTCATAACATCATTGGGATTTTTAATAGTCTTAATGTATATCTCAATGGGGCATATAATGTGGGGTTGGTATCTGCCGATTTCTAACCCAATTATTATTGGAATAATCGAATTTGCGTTGACGGTTATAATAATGATAATCAACCGTAATTTCTTTATAAACGGTTTTAAAGGTCTTTTGCACAAGTCACCTAATATGGATACTCTTGTGGCACTTGGCTCAGGGGCAAGCTTTGTATATAGCACTTATTTGCTTGTAAAAATGTTTACTGTCAGCGGTGAAATGGCGCATCATTATTTGCATGAATTCTATTTTGAATCTGCTGCTATGATTTTAACGCTCATTACAGTTGGCAAAATGCTTGAAGCAAGGTCAAAGGGTAAGACCACAAATGCGCTTAAATCCCTTATGAATTTAGCACCAAAAACTGCAACAATTTTGGTTGACGGTGTTGAAAAAGTAATTCCTATTGAGAATGTGCAAAAAGGTGACATTTTCATTGTCCGTCCCGGTGAACAGATTTCAGTTGACGGTGTAATCATTGACGGACACACCGCAGTTGACGAATCTGCTTTAACAGGTGAGAGTATTCCCGTTGATAAAAATAAAGGTGACAGAGTTTCAGGTGGCACAATAAATCAGTCAGGATTTATCAAGTGCCAAGCAACAAGAGTTGGTGAAGACACAACCCTTTCACAAATTATCAAAATGGTGAGTGATGCGGCGGCTACAAAAGCACCAATTGCAAAAATTGCAGATAAAGTTTCAGGTGTGTTTGTGCCTGTTGTAATTACAATTGCAATCATCACAACTATCATTTGGTTGCTTGTCGGTCAAAGCGTAGGCTTTGCTTTAGCTCGTGGCATTTCGGTGCTTGTAATCAGTTGCCCTTGTGCATTGGGACTTGCAACCCCAGTTGCCATTATGGTGGGTAACGGTGTCGGCGCTAAAAATGGTATCCTTTTTAAAACTGCCGTGTCGTTAGAAGAAACTGGAAGAATCAGCACAATAGTCCTTGATAAAACGGGTACAATCACAAAAGGTCAACCGAAAGTTACTGATATAATTCCAATAAATATAAGTGAAAATGAACTTTTGAAATTTGCTTATTCCCTTGAAAAAATGAGTGAGCATCCACTTGCTAAAGCCATTGTTGAAAAGGCTAATGAAGCAGAGATTTCACCAATAGAAATTACCGATTTCAAGGCACTTTCGGGTAATGGTGTCAGCGGAAAACTAGACGATAAAACCATTTTAGGTGGTAGCCTTAAATTTATAAATGAGCAGATTTCTGTATCAGAAAACACTATAAACTTATGCGAAACCCTTGCAGAGAATGGCAAAACACCGTTACTTTTCAGTATTGAAAATGAACTTTTGGGAATAATAGCAGTAGCTGATGTGGTTAAAGACGATAGCCCGAAAGCCATCAAAGAATTGCAGAATATGGGTATTAAAGTTATTATGCTCACAGGGGATAATGAGAAAACCGCGAATGCAATCGGCAAAACGGTGGGCGTTGATGAAGTTATCGCGGGGGTCTTGCCTGACGGCAAAGAAAAGGTTATCCGCACTCTTAAAGATAAGGCTAAGGTTATGATGGTTGGTGACGGCATCAATGACGCGCCCGCATTAACCCGTGCAGATATTGGTGTTGCCATCGGAGCAGGCACAGACATTGCCATTGATTCAGCAGACATTGTGCTTATGAATAGCAAGCTCTCTGATGTGGCATCTGCAATCAGACTCAGCCGTGCAACCCTTAAAAATATCCACGAAAACTTGTTCTGGGCATTTTTCTATAATGCATTGGGAATCCCACTTGCAGCAGGTTTATTTATAAATGTTTTCGGTTGGGAGTTAAGCCCCATGTTTGGCGCAGCAGCTATGAGTTTGTCGTCATTCTGCGTTGTGTCAAATGCTTTAAGGCTTAATTTCAAAGATATTCACAATAGTAAAAAAGATAAGAAAATCAAGTTTAAACATAAGGAGAAAAAAGTTATGCAGATTACAATGAAAATTGAAGGTATGATGTGCCCACACTGTGAGGCTCACGTTAAAAAAGCACTTGAAGGTGTAGCAGAAGTAAGAGAAGCAATCGTAAACCATAAAGACGGCACAGCAATCGTAACTCTCGACGCAGACGCAGCACCAGTAACTCTCAAAAAAGCAGTTGAAGAGCAAGGGTATAAAGTAATAGATTAATTCAAATTCAAGTTGGTTTTGCAGGGGACGTCGACTCGGCGTCCTTTTTCTTTCGCAACAAATCATTGCTTGACAAAAAAGCTTATTTGTGCAATTATAAAAATGTAATAAGGTATTAACTATTACATAATTTTAAGATAAGAGGTGACTATGACTAAAAAAGAATACTTAAAAAGTTTTGTTGCAAATGGCTTTTTGGGATTTGGTAGTTGGTTTATTTTTAATTTGCTGTCTTTAGGCATATATTTTTTTAACGAACTAATTATAAATATATTGGATTATGAAACAATTAACTCATTACTTTTCATATTTTTAATTTTTTACTTTATAGTTTATATTGGGACACTCTTACAATCTTTCCATTTGGGCTTTGCCTTTGTAAATAAAACAGGAAATTCAATATTAGATTTCGTTTCATTATTTTCAATATGACTTTTAACAATAATTCTATATGTATGGCTGATAGATTATCATAACTCTATTATCTTCACAAATTTTTCTCTTGCTACACTTGACAAATTACTTGTTTTTGCTGATAATAATTATTTTTTGCTCTTTGATACTGAATGGCTTTACCTTTTGAATTTAGTTCCATTTGTTGTAACATTTATCGGTTTTCAATTTGGTAAAAGGAGAAGAAAAGATAAATAAGAAGAAATAAAAGAATAGTTGTAGGGGTGATTTTAAATCGCCCTTTTTCTTTTACACAACAATTTTTAATTTGTCTAACTCTTTTTTTTGTAGGGGCTGGCGAGTCTCATCTGTCGGTTCGGTCGGTGCTTCTGCTTCGCAGAGGTGTCCCCCAAAAAAATTGTCAAATAAATCTACATAAAAAAATCCCCACCGTTACGGTGGGAAAATTAATTTAAGATTATAAATCTTCTCTACGGCGTTTAACCATTGTAGCAGTTGTAATGAAATATGCAACTGTGAGTGCGCAAACAGCAACTGTTGCCAAGAGAAGCATATTTCTTGTTTCTGCTGAACCATTTGTGATGTCATCAATAATGCTATCACCTGGTTTGTCAATGACAGTACCTGATGTACCGTCGATTACTGTGCCATCTTCGAGAGTTACAACCTTTGAAATTGCAAACTGGTCAACTCTTGTTTCTTTACCGTCTTCAACGCTATATGTGTCAAAGTAAAGGTTACCACCATCAATCTGGATGTGTGAATATGATGGAACTTCAAGGAAGAGAACTGCTTCGCCATCTGGAATAAGCTCACTAGTTTCTTCACTTGGTTTTGGCTCATAGTGTTTAGGACCAATTGTGCCGTTGATAGAATAGATTGTTCCGTCAGGCTTAATCTTTGATGTGTATTCAAGACCGTTATACTTAATTGTTGCTGTATCAGTTTCAACAATTGCATTGTCTTTCATAACATCAGTACGCATATAAACATGGTCGTGGCCTTGGAATACAAGGTCAATGTCAAGCTCATTCATAAGTGGAAGAAGCTGTGCACGAATAGCAACAACATCGTCATCATCAAAGTGTGAGCCGTTTGAATAAATTGCCTTATGAAGAGCAATAAATTTCCAAGGCTTCTTTGATGCACCCATATCTGCTTTAAGCCATTCAATCTGTTCAGCAGAGAGAGCATTGTCTTCGCCTAAATCATTTGTGTTAAGCA
Source organism: uncultured Clostridia bacterium (assembly GCA_937898195.1). Taxonomy (GTDB): domain Bacteria; phylum Bacillota; class Clostridia; order Oscillospirales; family Acutalibacteraceae; genus Fimenecus. The sequence continues at coordinate 40,604 of CALEJD010000087.1, forward strand.
CTGCAATGTGTGCAGTATTGTAATCAAATGAATAATAGATACCTGTTGTTGTATCCTGTTCTGGAAGATTTGAATAAACAAAGTTCTGAATATTTGCATTGTCACCACGTTCTTCGTGGTTGCCTGTGCCTGCCATTAAAACAGTATCCATAAGAGAATCTGCTGCTGTGTTGAACATTCTCTTCCATTCAACGAAATCGTTGCCGTTGTCAACCATATCACCGGTTGCGAGAAGGAAGTCAATGTCGTGATTATCAAATGCTGTCTCAAGAGCCATAGCCCAGTTGTTTTTATATTGCTTTTCTGTAACACCCTGTGGGTCAGTTACATGCAAGAAGCTGAATGTTGTTCCTTTATCAGCAGTGCTGATTACACCAATGTCACTCCACCAACCACGGTCCGCGTCACCAATACGATAGCAGTATTTCTGACCTGCTTCAAGACCTGTGATTTCAACTGTGTGACGGTTAACTGCAAACTTGTGTTTGATAATACCGATAAAGCTCAAGTCAATAGCTGAATATTCACGGTCTGCGTCGATTTCACAGTTAGTGTCAATCTTTGCACCCTTAACTGTTGTGCCCTTTGAGAAATCAGGCTTTTCTGAGAATGGAACAATCTGAACATCTGTATCTGTGATGCTATATTTTGTAACATAGCTGATATTAACTGATGTTGCACTGTCTTCACCAAATGTTACTGCAATGTGTGATGGAAGACGAAGATTGTCTTGTGAAAGTGGAACAGCAACTTTTCCGTTGTAGTTAACTGTGCCGTCAAAGTCACCCATATAGTTAGGGTTTTCGTCGTGTGTCAAGTCTTTGAGGATTCTGTAGAATTCACCATCAATAACTTCATATTGGCTCTGTGTGAGATATTCATCAAGAACTGAATAAACAACACCGCTGAGAGTATCGCCACCGATAACACCTGAAATAAGGATAATTGAGATAACGTCACCGATACCGAAACCAGTCCAGTCACCTGCACCAACAAAACCAGCGATAAGGTCATAAGCACTTTGTGCCAATTCACTCATAGGACCATTGATGCCCCAAGAAATAGGGTCGATTTTAAGGTTTTTGAGAATTTCACCTTGAAGAAGGTCATCAAGAACAACTGTAAGAAGTGTGTCAAGAATTACTTCTGCATTTTTGTTGTTGTCAAAACGCTCTAAAGCGTTCATAAGGAATTTGTCATTTTTAGGGTCTTCGTTATTTGTATAGTGGTATGCAAGAACTGATGATGCAAGGTCACCAAGAGTACCTTTTTCACCTGTGCTACCAAAACCGAGAGTATCTTTGAATGCTGTTGATGGATAATCAGAAACTTCAATTGCAAGAAGTTTGTCAAGCATTGGGTCAAGAATTGCAAGTGTCTTATCAGGGTCTGAAAGATATCTGTTATCAACCTGATTGAAGAGTGCAACGAGCAAGAGCTTGATTGCGCCGGCTGAAATATCACCAACGATTTCACTACCAACAAGGTCACCAATCAATGTATCAACACCAATTGCCTGTTCAACATAGTTATAAAGACCACCTGCGTCTTTAACATCTTTGCCGAAGCCATAACGAAGCTGATATTCAAGAACATTCATTACGAAATTCTTGATGTTATCGCCACCAAAGTTATAAGCCCAAGTAATATTTTTGAATGGCTTTGGCTGAGCAACACCATCGATATAAACAGGGACAAATTCGTCGATGTCGTGTGTTTCATAAGTACATTCAATGTCACCGTTTGAAGCAGTACTCATTGTAACGCTTCTGAATAAGTTAGGATAACTTAAAATTGAAGCACCTGTAATATCTGTAATTTCTTCACCGCTATCACTTACATAAGTTGCAACGTCCTGCATATGAACGTGACCTGAAACTGTATAGTGCATACCTGCGTCTGCAAGCACGTCAGCAGCTTTTTCCCAATCACGGAAAACGAAGTTATCAAAAAGGTCAACTTCTGTATCAAAGTGAGGAACTGTATTTGTATGTGTGAAACCGATGATTGTCTTGCCATCTTTTTCTGCTTGTTCACATTCTTTTAATGCCCATTCAAGAAGAGCATCAGACATATGACCTGCAGTTTCCTGTTCATTAAGACCTGAATCGGTGTTGTCTGCAGAATAAAGCTGAGAGTCAATAGCGATAAGACGATAATCGTTAGGAAGGTCAATAGCATAAGAAAGCGAACCCTCTGAATTGCCAGCGATTTGCTTGTAACGGCTGTAATAGCCACCTTCTGAAGAATAACCGAAATTCTTGTAAAGAGCTTCAAACTCTTCTGGAGTTGTATCAAGCTGACTTCTGAGCTCAGGATTTTTCTTAACATTCAAGAGATTTTCGCCATCATAAATAGCAGCTCTGTTGTTGTTGATATCGTGGTTACCATTGATAACGTAAACAGGAATACCTGTGAGTCGCTCAAATTGTGTAAATTTTTCAACAAGTTCTTGGTGAGCCGCTTTTTCAGCGTTCTTTGTTAAGTCACCAGGTACAAGCAAGAAATCAATTTTGCCCTGTAATGCCATAGCAGTAACGTTAGCAAGTGCCGCATCAAGAATTTCAGGTGCGATACCACTTGTTGCATTGTTCATAAGCATCATTTCATTGAATTCTGCTTTGTCTTCTGCTGTAGGTCCTTGTGAATCTTCTGCAAAATAGTGAAGGTCGCTCAAAATAACGAAATTCACATCATCAGTGTTAGCAGCAAGAACTGTAAATGGAACACTTACAGCAAAAACTGCAACTGCGAGAACAACACAAAGAAGTTTTTTCAAAATGCTTTTTCTTTTCATTCTCAAATACCTCCGCGTCGGTGCACACTTAAGTACACTAAGTTATTATTATACAATTAACAAGTATAACACAAAAAAAGGAAAAATGCTACACTTTTTTGCAACATTTTTCCATATCTTTATAGGTATATAATATAATACACAGAATTATTTGTTTTTATTTAAATAATCAGCAACAATCTTACCGTCAGAAATCTTGATAACACGTTCTGCTTCGCTAGCAATATCATTATCGTGAGTGATAAGAATAACTGTGCGTCCTTCTTCATGGAGTTCGTGAAGAATTTTCATAACTTCAATGCCTGAATGTGAGTCAAGGTTACCAGTTGGCTCGTCAGCAAGAATAATAGGGGGGCGTGCAGCAACTGCACGAGCTATAGCAACTCTCTGTTGCTGACCACCTGACATTTGTTTTGGCAAATGGTCAAGACGGTGAGAAAGTCCAACTCTCTCTAGTGCTTCAAGGGCTAATTTGTTGCGTTCTTCTTTTTTCATACCACGATAAACCAATGGCAATTCAACATTTTCAACTGCCGTAAGACTTGGAATTAAGTTAAAACCCTGAAATATAAATCCGATTTCTTTGTTACGGATTTCAGATAACTCATCATCGGTCATATCTTTAACATCAACACCGTCAAGAGTATATGTGCCACTTGTAGGAATATCAAGAAGACCAAGCATATTCATAAGTGTTGATTTACCTGAACCTGACTGACCAACAATAGCCAAAAATTCACCGTGTTCAACGTTAAGAGTAATCCCATCAAGAGCACGAACTTCGTTTTCACCCGGATTATAAATTTTGTAAATATCTTTGATTTCAATAAGACTCATTTTATCACCAACTGATATATTATGGGAATATTTTACATTCTTTAACCAATAAAATCAATGAATATTTTGTAAACAATAATAAAACGCAGGAACTCACAAACGCAAGAACGCAAAAACTAATTGCTATTATTGTTTTGCGTTGTTTTACAAATTGATGTTAAAATAATAATTATTTCTTTAATATCTGTTTCAAGGGAAACAAACTCTTTTTCAGATAAAAAGTTAGTTTCGTGTAATAATCTCAACCAATAATAAGTTTCATGAGCTTCTTTTAAGGAAATGCTTAATTTAGCATAGAAATCTGCTCGTGATTGACCATGTTCTGCTTCGGATACATTTGCACCAATGCTTGTTCCACTTTTTAATAGTTGCTTTGAAAGGACATATTCCTTTTTATCTGTTGTTAGATGTTTATATAAATTTACAATTCTAATTGCAAACTGAAAACTTTTATTTTCAATAACACTATCGCTCATAATATTTCTCCAATAACTTTTGCGTTTTTGCGTTTTGAGTTCTTGCGTTTAAAGTTATTCTACAATAACTTTAATAATTTCACCCACATAAACTCTATGAAAATCGTTTTCTTTATAATTGTTCATAATAGAGTCATCAATAAAACCGTCAGGTTTCATATCCTGATATGCTAGTTTTTTCATATAAACAGTAATCTTTGCTTCTTTGAATCCTGTTGATTCACCAATATTTACAGGTGTAAATCCTGTTGCTTCCATTTTGTCAATTTCACGACCGGAACGGCTTCCGCAAATACCAAGCTCTTTTTTATATTCACCACCAAAGAATGAAAGAGTGAAATAATCGTTGTTTTCAATAAATTGATAAGTGTATCTCTGTGGTCTCACAAAAAGAAAAGCAACATCTTTGTTCCAAAGCTCACCAACACCACCCCAAGAAACAGTCATGGTGTTGAAACGGTCGTCTTTACCCGCTGTGAGAAGTGCCCAATCTTCGCTGAGCATTTTAACAAAATTGCTATCTAATTCTCTTATAGAAATTTCTCTTGACATAAAATCAATCCAATCATAATTTTTTGTTGTATTTAATTATACACGCAATGTGTGTTAAATACAACCCAACAGATTTAAATAAAAGTGTATAGTTAAAACTTATCTATGCACAAATTGTCGAAAACACTTGTAAAACTTAACAAAATTTTCTATAAAAATTTGTATAGTTATTTTTATTCTACATCTTCACAAAATGAAAATTGTATGATAATATATCAAGGCTTATTACAGCCGTGTAAAGAAACGGCATAAATTTTTGAGGGTGTAGAAATGAATTTCAGCGAAAGATTAAAATATTTAAGATGCGCAAAAATCCCAACAATAACACAAAAAGACTTGGCAAATGCTTTAGGTATAACACAGAGAAAGGTTTCTTTTATGGAAACCGGCACAACAGAGCCATCAATTAAAGACATTAAGGCTTTGTGCAATTATTTTAATGTGTCAGCCGATTATTTATTAGGCTTGCCAAAAAATATGAATTATCCGGAGTAATCTAATGACAAAGAAACAACGAGCACAATTGCTTGTAGAAGGTCTTAAAAAAGAATATCCTGATGCGATTTGTTCACTGACAGCAGATAATCCCTTTGAATTGCTTGTGGCAACTCGTCTTTCAGCGCAATGCACAGATGCGAGGGTTAATTTAGTAACCCCCGCACTTTTTGCTAAATATAAAACACTTGATGATTATGTTAATGCTGATGTGAAAGACATTGAAGATATTATTCATTCTTGTGGATTTTATCACGGAAAAGCAAGAGATATAATCGAAATGGCAAGGGGAGTAAGGGATAGATTTAATGGTATAGTGCCAGATAACATTGAAGATTTAACCTCTTTGCAGGGCGTTGGTCGAAAAACTGCAAATTTAATTGTGGGTGATGTTTACGGCAAACCCGCAGTTGTGGCAGATACTCATTTAATACGACTTACCAACAGAATGGGGCTTGTTGAAACAAAAGACCCTAAAAAAGTGGAGTTGGAACTCAAAAAAATTCTTCCACCTGAAGAGAGTAATGATTTCTGTCACCGTGCAGTGCTACACGGCAGAGCAGTTTGTACAGCCCGAAAAGCTGATTGCGAAAACTGTACAGTAAACGATGTCTGCAAAAAGATAATATAAAAATGCGTCGCAGACCCGAAATTCTTCATTCTTCACTATTCACTATTCACTCACAAATTGTTGTATTTTAGCAACAATTTGTGCTATACTATTTACATATTATGGAAAAGAGGTAATACTATGGACCCAATTAATGTTGATTTTGGCGGCAAAAAAGAAAGAGTAAAAAGCGTTGAGCCAAAGGGTAGCACACTTAAAAGAGTAATCATCAGTCTTTTGATTACTTTGGTTTTAGGTGCAGGCGCTTATTATTTAATGCTTCCTGCTCTCAATGTTAAAGCATTTGAACTCTATCTTTATTTAGCGGTTGTAATTTTTATCTATATCGGTGTGTTTGGCGTAGTGTCAAAAGCTTATTTCAGACCAGAATATATGGAATATGCAAAAAATAAGGTGAAAATTCCTATTGCATTGATTTTAGTTATTGCAGTAATTGTTGGTATCGGTTATCTTACAGGTATTGAGTTCTTCCGTGCAAAAGATTATGCTGAACTTATCGATGTCAAAGAAGGTGACTTTGCAACAGAAGTTTCAGAAATTGATTTTTCATCAGTGCCTCGTCTTGACAGAGATTCATCAAATATGATTGCAGCTCGTGCACTTGGTGAACTTTCAGACTATGTTTCACAGTTTGTAGTAAACGAATATTACTCAACACAGATTAACTATAAGGGTACACCTGTCCGTGTTCAACCACTTGATTATGGTGATGTTTTCAAATGGCTTAAAAACACAAAGAATGGTATCCCTGCATATATAATTGTTGATATGACAACAGAAAAAGCAGAAGCAGTCCGTCTTGAAGAGGGCATGAAATATTCACCTGCAGAGCATTTTAACGAATATTTAATCCGTCATGTCCGTTTCAAATACCCATCACTTATGTTAGGTGACCCTGCATTTGAAATTGATGAAACCGGCAGACCATTCTGGATTGTACCGGTGCTTGATAAAACAATCGGTCTTTTCGGTGGCACAGATGTAATCGGTGCAGTTATCGTTGATTCAATCAACGGTGACACAACACTCATTTCAACAAGTCTTGATGGAACAACTTCACTTCCAACAGATAAGTTTGTAAGTGATAAAGAATTCCAATGGATTGACAGAATTTATTCTTCAACTATCGTAAATCAACAGTATAATTACTATGGTAAATATAATAACGGTTTCTGGAATTCAGTTATTGGTCAGGAAAATGTTAAGGTTACATCATCTGGCTATAACTATATCGCTCTCAATGACGACGTTTATATGTATACAGGTGTTACATCTATAAGCTCTGACCAATCAATCATCGGATTTATTCTTATTAATCAGAGAACAAAAGAAGCTGTTTATTATCAACAAGCTGGTGCGCTCGAAGAAACCGCAAGAACATCTGCACAGGGTAAAGTTCAGCAATATAGCTATCGTGCAACATTCCCAATTCTTCTCAATGTGAGTGGTGAGCCAACATACTTTATGGCTCTTAAAGATGCAAGTGAACTTGTAAAAATGTATGCAATGGTTAATGTTGAGCAATCAACAATCGTTGGTGTTGGCACAAGTCTCACAGAGTGTACAGAAAACTATGCAGCCGAGCTTAAAAAGAATGGCGTTAATGTTGATGTTGATGTTGACTCAATGGGAGAAGAAGACAAACCTGACGCACCAAAAGTTGAAACAGTTGATGTTACGGGTACAGTAGCAGAAATCAGAAGTGTCATCACAGGTGGCGAAACTTATTTCTATATCAAACTTGCAGATAATAACTCATATTATAAGGTTGCAGTCAAAGATGCAGAAAGAATTGTAATTCTCAATGTGGGCGACACAATCACATTTACAGTTGATAAAGAAGCAAAAGGCGACATTATCGCAGTTAATAGTGTAAAATAAACAAAAAATATGACGGTTGGGTTAATTCTCAACCGTCTTTTTGCAATTTTATACATTATATTATGTATAAATGCATAAAAATTCGTGTTTATGTAAACAAAATGCATAAAACTAGGACTAATATTCATAAAATATGCAAAATATTGTATAAAAATACATAAAACTTGAAAAAATATCCAAAAAATACTTGATTTATAAATATTTGGGTGTATAATATAACCCATACTACAAATTGCACAACAAAATAGCAATTTTTTCGGAGGAATATACAATGCAAAAGAAAGACATTAAAAAGGTAGTTTTAGCTTATTCAGGTGGTCTTGATACATCAATTATCATCCCTTGGCTTAAAGAAAATTATAATAACTGTGAAGTTATCGCAGTATCAGGTGACGTTGGTCAGGGTACTGAACTTGACGGTCTTGAAGAGAAAGCAATCGCAACAGGTGCTTCAAAGCTCTATATTCTTGATTTGAAAGAAGAATATGTTGAAGATTATATCTGGCCTTGCCTTAAGGCGGGTGCAGAATATGAACAGTATCTTCTCGGTACTTCTCACGCTCGTCCTTGTATTGCAAAGGGACTTGCTGAAATCGCAATCAAAGAGGGTGCTGACGCTATCTGTCACGGTTGTACAGGTAAAGGTAATGACCAGGTTCGTTTTGAATTGACACTTAAAGCATTTGCTCCTGAAATGGCAATTATCGCTCCTTGGCGTGAATGGGATATCAAATCTCGTGAAGAAGAAATTGCTTATGCAGAAGCACACAATATTCCTTTGAAGATTAACCGTGAAACAAACTATTCAAAAGATAAGAATGTTTGGCACTTGTCACACGAAGGTCTTGACCTTGAAGACCCAGCAAACGAGCCATTATATAATAAAGAAGGGTTCCTTGAAATGGGTGTTTCACCTGAAATGGCACCAGACGAACCAACTTATGTTACAATTCACTTTGAACAGGGTGTTCCAAAGGCTATTGACGGCGTAGAAATGAAAGGCCTCGCAATCGTTGAAAAACTCAACGAACTTGGTGGTGCAAATGGTATCGGTCTTCTTGACATCGTTGAAAACCGTCTTGTTGGTATGAAGAGCCGTGGCGTTTATGAAACTCCAGGTGGTGCAATTCTTTACAAGGCACACGAACTTCTCGAAATGATTTGTCTTGACCGTGATACACAGCACTACAAGAAGCTTGTAGCACAGAAATTCGGTGAAGTTGTTTATAACGGACTTTGGTTCACACCACTTCGTGAAGCTCTTTCAGCATTCGTTGACGAAACACAGAAAACAGTAACAGGTGATGTTAAACTCAAACTCTATAAGGGTAACATCATCAATGCAGGTATCACATCTCCATATTCACTCTATGATGAAAATGTTGCATCATTCGGTGATGACGGCGGTGCTTATGACCAGAAAGACTCAGCAGGATTTATCAATCTCTTTGGCTTATCTATAAAAGTAAAAGCTCTTCTTGATAAACAGCGTAACGAAAACAACTAATAACTTACAACAACGACAAAGGGAAATTTCTCTTTGTCGTATTGTGCTAATATAGACATAATTAAGGTGAACAATATGCAACTCTGGAAAGGCAGATTTTCAAAAGAAATCGACCCAAAAACCAACGATTTTAACTCATCAATAAAATTCGATAGCCGTATGTATAAAGAAGATATTGACGGAAGTCTTGCTCACGCTGCTATGCTTTGTGCACAGGGAATTATCTCTGCAGAAGACCTTGCGCAAATTACTGACGGCTTAAAGGCTATCAAGTCAGAAATCGAGAGCGGAGAATTAGAAATCGACCCAAATGCAGAAGATATTCATACTTTTGTTGAGGGTGAACTTACTTCAAGAATAGGCTCAGCAGGTAAAAGATTACATACAGCAAGAAGCCGTAATGACCAGGTTGCAGTTGATATAAGACTTTATCTCCGTCACGAATGTGATGCTCTTTATAATCAACTTACTGAACTTGTAGATGTTCTTTGCAAAAAAGTCGAACAGTACGCAAGTGCAGTTATGCCGGGTTACACTCATCTTCAAAGAGCGCAACCAATTACATTCGGTCATCATTTATTGGCTTATGCAGAAATGCTTCTTCGTGATAAAGAACGTCTTGCTCAGGCAACTGACAGAATGAATTATTCACCACTTGGTGCGTGTGCGTTGGCTGGAACAACATATAACACAGACCGTGAAATGACCGCAAAGGCATTGGGCTTTAATGGTGCAATGCAAAACTCACTGGATTCAGTTTCTGACCGTGATTTCTGTATGGAATTAGCATCTGTAATCTCAATTATTATGGTGCATCTTTCTCGTTTTTCAGAAGAAATCGTGCTCTGGTGCTCTTGGGAATTTAAATTCATAGAACTTGACGACGCATTCTCAACAGGCTCATCAATTATGCCACAGAAGAAAAACCCTGATATTACAGAGTTAATTCGCGGTAAATCAGGCCGTGTATTCGGTGATTTGACAACACTTTTAACAATGATGAAAGGTTTGCCGCTTGCCTATAACAAGGATATGCAAGAAGATAAAGAAGCTATTTTTGATGCTTTCGATACAGTTAAAATGTGTTTAACAGCATTTATTCCAATGCTCGACACAATGACAGCACTTCCCGAAAATATGAGAAAAGCGGCGGCAGGTGGATTTATCAATGCAACTGATTGTGCTGATTATCTTGTAGGAAAAGGACTTCCATTCCGTGATGCATACAAGGCAACTGGTGAATTGGTAGCCCTTTGCATCAATAAAGGTCTTACACTCGAAACACTTCCGTTGGAAGAATACAAAGCAGTTTGCGACATTTTCGATGATGGAGTTTATGATGCAATCAACCTTGATAAATGTGTAAACGACAGAACATCTCTCGGTGGCCCTGCACCACAAAACGTGCTTAGTCAAGTTGAGAGAGTAAAAAAGATAAATAAGGAATAATATAAACTATGACAAAAATATTCATTGACGGCAGTCAGGGGACAACTGGCCTTAAAATTTTTGACCGTCTTGCAAAACGAGAAGATATTGAACTTATCACTCTTCCTGAAAATTTAAGAAAAGATACTGATGCTCGAAAGGGAGCACTCAATTCTGCTGATATTGCATTCCTTTGTTTGCCTGATGCAGCAGCAGTTGAGGCAGTTAGTCTTATCGAAAACGAAAACACAATCGTAATCGACACATCAACTGCTCACAGAACAAATGACGGTTGGGCTTATGGTTTCCCAGAATTGTCAGGCGAGTTTGAAACAAAACTGAAAAATTCAAACAGAATTGCAGTGCCGGGTTGCTATGCAAGTGGCTTTATTGCACTTGTAAAACCTTTGGTTGATGCAGGAATTATTGATAGTGATATTTGCATTGCTTGTCACGCTATGTCAGGTTACAGCGGTGCAGGTAAAAACGGTATTGCACAGTATGAAGACGTAAATCGTGATGTGCTTTTAGATGCTCCAAGAGAATATGCTCTCACTCAACAACATAAGCACTTAAAAGAAATGAAAGCAATTTCAGGACTTCAGAATGAGCCGATTTTCAGCCCGTATATTTGCGACTATTTCAGCGGTATGGTTATGACAGTTCCACTTTTCAAAAAGGATTTGAAAGATGGCAAAACTGCAGAAGATATAAAGGCTCTTTATAAAGAAAAATACAATTCTGATATTGTTAAGTATAAAGAAAGTATTGACGAAAACGGATTTATCGCAGGTAACAAAATGAGCGAAAATGACGGTATGGAAATCACAGTTTGTGGTAATGACGACCGAATTTTGCTCATCGCAAGATACGATAATCTCGGCAAAGGTGCTTCTGGTGCCGCAGTTCAATGCCTGAATGTAAAAATGGGATTAGACCCGAAATTTCAATTAAACATATAAGATTTGGTGAACAATTATGGCATTTTCAATTAAAATCGATTTAAATGGTGGTGTTACATCACCTAAAGGCTTTAAGGCTAACGGAATTCATTGTGGAATCCGTAAGAATAAGACAAAAAAAGACCTGATGCTTATCCTTTCTGAAAAGGAATGTGACGCAGCAGCAGTTTATACAAAAAACCTCGTATATGGTGCTCCGATTACCGTTACAAGAAAAAATCTCGAGAATGGTAAGGCTCGTGCGGTAATCTGTAACAGCGGTATTGCAAATACCTGTAATGCTGACGGTGTGGAAAAAGCACAGGCAATGTGCGATTTGGCTGCACAGTACACAGGCGTTTCGGCAAGTGATGTGATTGTTGGTTCAACAGGTGTTATCGGTCAGCCCATTGACCTTGAGCCAATCAAAAACGGTATGCAGGAATTGGCTGACGGACTTAACGAAAACGGTTCTGATTCTGCTGCCGAAGCAATTATGACTACCGATACAGTTAAAAAGACTATTTCAGTATCCTTTGACCTTGACGGAAATACTTGCACAATCGGTGCAATCGCAAAGGGTAGCGGTATGATTCACCCCAATATGGCGACAATGCTTTCATTCATTACAACTGATGCCGACATTTCACCTGAAATGCTTAAAAAAGCACTCACTTGGTGTGTGAACAGAAGCTATAATATGTTAAGTGTTGACGGTGACACATCAACAAATGATACAGTTGCTATTATGGCAAACGGACTTTGCGGTAACGAAAGAATTACAGAGGATAACGAGAATTTCCAGAAATTCCAGAGAGCACTTTTCAAAATCTGTAACTATGTTGTAAGAATGCTTGCAAAAGACGGTGAGGGTGCAACAAAACTTGTGGAATGTGATGTTTTCAATGCACCGACAGAGGATATTGCCCGTACTTGTGCAAAGAGTGTTATCTGTTCACCACTTGTAAAAACTGCAATGTTTGGTTCAGATGCTAACTGGGGACGAATTCTTTGTGCACTGGGTTATGCAGGTGCAGACATTGATGTTACAAAAATTGATGTTTCTTTTGTAAGTGCAAAAGGTGAGATTTTTGTTTGCAAAAACGGTGCAGGAATAGAATTTTCTGAAGAAATAGCAAAAGAAATCCTTCTTGAAGACGAAATTACAATTAAGGTTAATCTTAACGACGGCGAAGCAGATGCAACAGCCTATGGTTGCGATTTAACATATGAATATGTTAAGATTAACGGAGATTATCGTACATAATTTCCAATAGCACACACATTTTGCACTTTTCACACGGAAACTCGCGTATACCTGATACGCTTCGCCGTGCAAAAACACAAACTGTATGCACTCTTGAAAATCATGTAAAAATATTTAATTTTGCACTTTGCGCTTTGCATTTTGCATTTGGAGAAAATTATGGACATTTCAAAACTTACACACGCTGACCGTAGTGAAGTGCTTGTTCAGGCGCTTCCTTACATTCAGCAATATCACGGAAAAACAGTTGTTATCAAGTATGGTGGCAATGCAATGATAAATGAAGAATTGCAAGATGCAGTTATGACTGACATCGTGCTTCTTCGTTCAGTTGGCATAAATGTTGTTCTCGTTCATGGTGGTGGACCTGAAATCAATGATATGCTTAATAAAATAGGTAAAGAATCAAAGTTTGTTGACGGACTTCGCTATACTGATGAAGAAACAGTTGATGTTGTGCAGATGGTTCTTGCAGGTAAAGTCAATAAACGACTTGTACACCATCTCCATATGCACGGTGGCCACGCAATCGGTATCTGTGGTCTTGATGACGGTATGATTAAGGCTAAAAAGGTAGAAAAAGATATTGGCTTTGTTGGTGACATTGTTGATGTTGACACAACTTTGGTTTATGGTATTCTCGACCAACACTATATTCCTGTAATCTCAACTGTTGGTGGTGGCGAAAACGGTGAAGTTTTCAATATCAATGCAGATATTGCGGCGGCAAAAATTGCAGCAGCGTTAGGCGCAGAAAAGCTTCTTCTTATGACAGATGTCCGCGGACTTTTGAGAGATAAAGACGACGAAGACACACTTATTCATAGTGTTAATGTCAGCGAAGTGCCACAACTTAAGAGTCAGGGTATAATCAAAGGTGGAATGATTCCAAAAATTGATTGCTGTGTTGAAGCAGTCCGTCGTGGCGTTAAGCGTACACATATTATCGACGGCAGAATCCCACACTCAATACTCATCGAGATGCTTACAGATAGTGGTATAGGCACAATGTTCCTTTAATGTGGTCTATTTTCCCTGTAACTGCTTCAAAAATCCTCGAAATATACACATATTCCTTGCGGTTTTTTCATTGTTACAGAAAAAATATCCTCACATTAATACTCTTTCATAGGTGAATAAATATGAATTTAGAAACAATAAAAAATAAGGCAGACAATTCTTTAATGCCTACATATGCACATTTTCCTGTTTCAATCGAAAAGGGCAATGGTGCAACACTCATTGATAGCGAAGGTAATGAAGTTATCGACTTCGGCTCTGGTATCGGTGTAAACTCATTGGGCTATAACAATGACGGTTGGATAAATGCTGTTACAGAACAGTTAAAAAAAGTTCAGCACACATCAAACCTTTATTATAATTCTACTGTTGCAGAATATGCTCAAATGCTCACAGAAAAAACAGGCTTTGACCGTGTTTTCCTTTGCAATTCAGGTGCTGAAGCAAATGAATGTGCAATCAAATTGGCTCGTAAATATAGTTTTGATAAATACGGTGAAAACCGTCACAATATAATCACTCTTGTGAACTCGTTCCACGGCAGAACAATGGCTACAATTACTGCAACGGGACAAGAGCATTATCACAAGTTCTTCAATCCTTTTGTGCAGGGCTTTAAATATGCCAAGTCAGGCAACACCGAGCAATTTTTAGAAATGGCAGACGACACAGTTTGCGCAATCATCCTTGAAATCGTTCAAGGTGAGGGTGGCGTTGTGCCAACAGATTTTGAATATTTGAAAACTGTTGAAAAAATTTGCAAAGAAAAAGATATTCTTCTCATAATCGACGAAGTGCAGACAGGTATGGGCAGAACTGGTAAATTGTTTGCATATCAGCACGCAGGAATTTCACCTGATGTTGTTACAAGTGCAAAGGGTATCGGTAACGGTCTTCCAATGGGTGCTTGTCTTTGCACAGAAAAATGTGCAGAAGTACTCACAGCAGGTACACACGGAACAACATTTGGTGGTAACCCTGTTGCTTGTGCAGGTGCAAAATATATTCTCAATACTCTCACAGACGATTTCTTAAATGAAGTTGCAGAAAAAGGGGAGTATATAAGAACAAAACTTGGCACTATCGAAGAAATAAAATCTGTCAGCGGTTTAGGTCTTATGCTCGGTATTGAATTAAAGACTAAAAATGCTGGTGAAATCGCAAAAAAATGCAGTGAGAACGGGCTTTTAATTCTCACCGCTAAAACTAAACTTCGAATGTTACCGCCACTCGTCATAACAAAAGACGAAATTGATAAGGGTATCAACATATTGAAAAATATTATTGCAGAGGTATAAACTATGAAACATCTTTTAAGTATGCTCTCACTTTCAACTGAAGAGATTACAGAAATTCTTAATCTTGCAGACCAGTTGAAATATGAAAATAAAAACGGAATTAAACACCATAGACTCGCAGGTCAGACACTCGGTATGATTTTCCAAAAATCATCAACCCGTACTCGTGTTTCTTTTGAAACAGGTATGTATCAGCTTGGTGGTCAGGCACTCTTCCTTTCAAATCGTGACTTGCAGATTGGTCGTGGTGAGCCAATTCAGGATACAGCTCGTGTGCTTTCTCGTTACCTTGACGGTATTATGATTAGAACTTTCGAGCAGAGCGAAGTTGAAAACCTTGCAAAATATGGTTCTATTCCAATTATCAACGGACTTACAGATTTCTGTCATCCTTGTCAGGTACTCGCAGACCTTATGACAGTCCGTGAGCATAAAGGTCACCTTGACGGTCTTAAAATTACATATATCGGTGACGGTAACAATATGGCAAACTCTCTTATCGTTGGTGGTCTTAAAATGGGTATGGATGTTACAGTTGCTTGCCCTGAAAACTATGACCCAGACCAAAAAGTTCTTGACTTTGCAAAGGATTATAGCGGATTCGGTCTTTATCGTGACCCTGTTGAAGCAAGTGCTGGCGCTGATGTAATTTTCACAGACGTTTGGGCATCAATGGGACAAGAGCAAGAAGCATATGAAAGAAGACAGATTTTCCAAGGCATCTATCAAATCAATGATAAGTTGTTAGAAGCAGCAAACCCAGGCTGTATGGTGCAACATTGTCTTCCTGCACACCGTGGCGAAGAAATCACAGAAAAAGTATTCGAAGAACACGCAGACGAAATCTTCGACGAAGCAGAAAACAGACTCCACGCACAAAAGGCAGTAATGGTTGCACTTATGGAACGCAAATAAGCGCAAAATGCAAAGTGCAAAGCGCAAAATGTAAGGGACGATATTTCTATCGTCCCTTTTTTTATTGTATTAAATCTTATTTAACCCATTTCTTAACTGCTGTTTCAACGAGTTCAACAACCTTATCAACGATAACTTCGTCGCCGTCTTGAAGGTTTAAGAGTGGCTCTCTAACACCGCCAAGCTCAAGTCCTGCTCTCTTTTTAAGAGCAGCCTTTGCAGTTGCATACATATTACCCTTAGTACTGCACATGGTGTAAATAACTTCGTTGATGTCATCCTGCAATTTATATGCTTCTTTAACATCACCGGCTTTAATCATATTGTTAAGTGTAACGAAAAGTTCAGGCATAACACCGTATGTACCGCCGATGCCACCTTCAGCACCAATCATACGACCACCGATAAACTGTTCGTCTGGACCATTGAAAATAACAACTTCACGGTTGTTGAGTGCTGCTTGACGACGGAACATCTGAATGTCCTGAATTGGCATTGATGAGTTCTTAACACCAATTACTCTTAGATTTTTAAGCATCTCGTCAAATAATGGCATTGTGAGTGCAACACCTGCAAGCTGTGGAATGTTATAAATAACATAATCTGTGTTTGGTGCTGCTGCTGAAATGTCGTTCCAGTATTTTGCAATAGCTTTTTCAGGAAGTCTGAAATAAATTGGTGGGATTGTTGCGATTGCATCAACGCCAAGTGCTTCTGCGTGACGAGCAAGCTCACAGCTGTCTTTTGTATTGTTACAAGCAACGTGAGCAATAATTGTGATTCTGCCTTTGTTTGCTTCCATAACTGCTTCAAGTGTCTTTTTTCTGTCTTCAACACTTAAATAGATGCATTCACCTGAAGAACCACCAACATAAAGACCATCAACACCTTTTGAAATAAGGAATTCAACTAATGCCTTTGTGCCTTCAACTGAAATATCACCGTTTTCATCATAACAAGCATAGAATGCGGGGATAACACCCTTATATTTTTCAAGACTCATTTTAATTAACCTCTTTCTTCAATTTCTTTCATCATTTGGTCAAGCATAACAAGACATCTTGGCACGTGGAATGGTCCTTTGAATGTTGAACCGATACAAGCGGGGAGAGTAGGATTACCGTCACGACGAAGATAACCATACCATTCACCACAAGGTGCTACTGCAAATTTGTCTTTTGTATATTCGAACAACTGATTAAAAATATCGAGATATTTCTCGTCTTTTGTATCTCTGTAAATCATCAAAGATGCAATAAGTGCTTCATTGTGTGGCCACCAGAGTTTCATATCGTGCTCATATGCTTCAGGTGGATTGCCAAGACAGTCAAAGAAGTAAAGAATACCGCCGAACTCCTTGTCCCAGCCTTTTTGGAATGCCATATCAAAGATTTCGATAGCCTTTGCGTGTAACTCTTTGTCACCAATTTGATTTGCTCTTTCCATCAAGAACCAGCTACATTCAATATCGTGACCAGGATTTACAACTCTGCCTTCAGTAATATCAAGTCTTGGTGTTCCATCAAGTGCGACGCTTTCAAGTGTGCAACCCAAATCTTTTTTTACGTGATATTTTAAAATGTGTTCAACACATTCGTTTGCACGGCTGTTATAAAGGTCTGCATTTTCAGGGTCAACACGAAGCATAACAGAAGTAACATTGAGAATAATCATTGGAATACCAAGGGCACGACCTGTGCGAGTTTCAGGGTCAGTCTTTGGACCTAAACCTGTTGGGTCAGGCATACCGTGGTTAAGATTCCAATAAATATCATAAGCACGTCTTGCTCTCTCTAAATGCTCTTTTTCACCTGTAATGCCATAGTATTCAGCATTTGCAATACAGTAAAAAGCTTCTGAATAGCAATATCTTCTTTGACGAAGTGGCTTGCCGTCTTCTGTAACTGTGAAATAAAGTCTGCCTTGGGCATTCTTGTTTACGCAATAATCTTCAAGAAAGTCAATACAACTTTTTGAAGCCTTAAGCCACTCTTCTTTTACACCATAAATATGGCAGAGATAAGCAAATGTCCAACCGCAACGGCCCTGCATCCAAACACTTTTATCAGTTGAGAAAACTTTGCCGTCTTTATCAAGACAAGTGTAAACACCACCGTGAACTTTGTCCATACCGTTTTCTAACCAAAAGTTAGCAACGCTCCCCAGTTCATCGAGCACCCATTGTCTTTGTTCTTTAAGGTTCATATTTTTCACCTCATAAATCTTATAAAAATACAAGAAAATTTTAGCACACAAAATATACTTTGTAAAGTTAAAAAACCTCCTAAAAAGGAGGTTTTTGTAATATTTTTATGTTTTAATACGTTTTTTGAAAATAACCTTATCAAGTTTTTCCATACATTCATCAAAAATTGTAGAAAGTACAACAGTAGCAAAGAAACTTAATGCAATAAAAAGATAACTGTTTTTAACTAATCCTAAATCATACATAAGCATCATAGGAATTCTTTGCAACATAAAGAAACTGAAAATGTGATTACCAAACCAGTCAAGAATACTACTCTTTATATTAAGCTTCATTGACAATACTGTTATTACCAAAGGGAAACACGCCTAGAACCCAATAAGGTGATTAAGTGTCTCCCTGCGATTTTGTGCCAGATACATAAATGCCGTAAAAATTCCACACATAGCCAAAGTCCATATAATATCATTTTTCATAAGAATTTTATCAACAAATGGCTTAACTATTGCAAAAATCATACCTAACGGGAAGCAGAGAATTGTGTCATAGAAAATCACGTCAAGCTTCATAACATTCTTTTCAACAAATACAAAACCGACAATAAGTAAAACTGTTACAAAAAGACCGATTTTCTGAGATTTCTTGAATAGGATAAATCCAAGAAAAACAAGAATGTAAAGTGCAAATGTAACAAACATATACCAACAACTGTTGCCAATGCTTTTAAGTCCTGTAAATGCTATAAGATAACGTTGTAAATCATAATCTCTACCGACAATTTGAGAAACAACTATAAACATAACTAAAATTATTGCAAAGTGCAACCAGGTTTTGAAAAGTCTGTTAAAAGGTAATGACTTTACATAATCATGTTTCTTTTTAAGGATTGATGTCATAATGCCATAGCCTGAATAAAAGAGATATGTAACAACAACACCCTGACCTAAAAATTTGCGTATTGCAAGATAAGGCTCGTCAAAAACGCTATTAAGTTCAACGTATGAAACTGCATGGCTTAAGAAAATTAAAATTGAAAAAATTGCATTAACAGTAGTAGTGTTTTTATGTGAACAGTAGTCGTCAAAAAACTCGTTTTTTCCTTTAACGGTCATACCTGCACACATAATTGCAATTAAAATAATAACAACTATAAGCATTTTGTTACCTCATTATTTATGCTCTGCATTTAATTCTTGCATAGTTACTTCTTCACGCATTTCTGTTGCATATTTGTCTTGATAATAGTTTTCAGCTATACAATCAAATGTACCATCAGGTTTAACTGTGATTACTGTGCAGCCACGCTGTGTGCCAAGAGTGTGAATTTTTGAGTATGCAATGTAGTCAATACTCATACCATATGTAAGGCGAATACCTTTGTAATCAATAGAGAAATTGTTTACATGGTCGTGACCGCAAAACATACCATGTTTGCCACCAAGTCCTTGTATTGTTTCGAATAAATTGTCAGGAATATCACTGCAACAAACAATACGGTCTTCTTCACCAGCAGTACCGTAAATGAGTTTAACATCTTCAGTATCTTTGTATC
>CALEJD010000088.1 GCA_937898195.1 uncultured Clostridia bacterium
CACAAGGAGAATCAGTCTACTACAGTAACGCCCATGCTACGTGCTGTACCTGCAACCATGCTCATTGCAGTTTCAATTGTTGCAGCGTTAAGGTCGGGCATTTTCTGCTCAGCGATTTTTCTAATCTGCTCTTTTGTGATTGTAGCTACCTTTGTTTTGTTAGGCACACCTGAACCACTCTCAATTCCGCATGCTTTCTTAATAAGAACTGCTGCAGGTGGAGTCTTTGTTACGAATGTAAATGTACGGTCTGCATAAACTGTGATAACAACTGGGATAATAAGACCCATGTCGTTCTTTGTGCGTTCATTGAATTCCTTTGTGAACGCCATAATGTTAACACCATGTTGACCAAGCGCAGGACCAACAGGTGGTGCTGGTGTTGCTTTACCAGCAGGGATTTGAAGCTTAATAAAGCCTACTACTTTTTGAGCCATTTTTAGCACCTCCAAAATTCGTGGTATGGCGGAACAGACAGCTCTTCTGCTCCTCCCACGACGCTTTGACAAAAGCGTCATAAAAAGCGTAATTACGCTAATTACCAAATTAATAAATTAGTCTTCGACCTTTTCTACTTGGTCGAGTTCAAGGTCGACAGGAGTTTCTCTGCCGAGCATTGAAATTACTACGCATACTGAGTTGTTGTCGATATCAAGTTCACGAACAACACCCATAATGCCTTCAAATGCACCGTCGATAATTGTAACCATATCGCCGATTTCATAGTTGATTTCGATGATTTTCTTTTCAACGCCCATAGCATAAACTTCAGCCTCTGTGAGAGGAACTGGTTTGCTTTCTGGACCAACGAATCCTGTAACACCACGAGTGTTGCGGATTACATACCATGTATCATCTGTCATTTCAAGGTCGCCTGTTTCTTCGTTTTCAAAAACTGCAACCTTAACCATTACATAACCTGGGAAGATTTTTCTTTCAACTTCTTTTTTCTGCTCGTCCTTAATTTCAGTAACGATTTCTGTGGGAACTTTAACCTCTAAAATTAAGTCGTGCATTTTACGGTTTTCAACAATCTTTTCAATGTTTGTTGCAACCTTGTTTTCATAACCTGAATAAGTATGAACTACATACCATTTGGAGATTTCTGCCATAACTTAATCTCCTTTCGATTATTTCATTAAAAACAAGCTAATCATATTTGCTGCCTTTGTTGTTTCAGTAACTTCTTCTTTTGAAGCAAGTCCTACTAAAGCATCAATGATTGCTGCAAGACCTTGGTCAACTGCAAGAATTGCGATACCAACAATTGCAACGACAACAATAACAACCAATGAATTGTTAAGAACTGTTTTTCCGGATGGCCATGTAACCTTTTTGCACTCACCCTTAAAGTCTTTGAAGAACTTTTTGATTGCTGGACCAATTTTCTTTAAAGGATTTTCCTTTTTCTTGCCAGCATCCTTTTTCTTCTCAACTACTTCGGCAGTGGTCTTTTCTTTCTTGTCAGACATTTCACTAACCTCCGAATTACTTTGTTTCCCTATGAAGAGTGTGTTTCTTGCAGAATCTGCAATACTTGTTCATTTCCATTCTGTCGGGAGTGTTCTTCTTGTTTTTCTTTGTGTTGTAGTTTCGCTGTTTGCACTCTGTGCAAGCTAATGTGATTTTTACTCTCATTTTTCGGCACCTCCGTTAATGTGTTATCTGAAAAATCAGCAGATAACTTTGTATAGCCTGCCTCGTAAAAATGGGCACAAAAATAAAGCCCTCTTTCTCGAGGTACGGGTATTTTAGCATACTTGTCAATATATGTCAAGTGATTTCGCAAAGTTTTTATTGCTAAAAATCAGGTTCCTGTTTTATGCGAAAAAATGCTTAAATATAATGTATATTGCTTTATCAATATTATATAAATTGACAAAACTGATTTTTTTATAGTTTTTGTGTTGACTGGAATTTGCTTTTATGATAAAATTTCAAAGATAAATCGAAGGAGGTAATAACAATGTTTAATCTTTACACTTGCAAACAGAAAAACATTGGTATCGCTATTCCATCTTCTATCGGTTGTTCACAAAAAACAATCGGTATTGTTTCTAATTCTTATTTTGCTTTTTAACGACGGATTTACCGTCGTTATTTTTTTGTAAATTTTTATTGAACTGTATAAAATAATATAGTATAATAATTAGTTGAAATAAATTGAAAGGCTGGTGTGAATTTTGAAAGCGTATTTAATGCTTGAAAACGGCGCAGTCTATGAAGGACAAGCTGCCGGAAAATTCAAAGAAACTGTATTTGAAGCAATCTTCAACACATCAATGACCGGATATGTTGAAATGCTCTCTGACCCATCAAACGCAGGTTTGGGTATTATTATGACATACCCGCTCATTGGTAACTATGGCGTTTGTCTTGAGGACATGGAAAGTGACAAGCTCTACCCTGCTGCACTTTTAGTTCACGAGCTCTGTGACACTCCATCAAACTTCAGAAATGAAATGACTCTTGAAGATTTTCTTGTAAAGTATGATATTCCTTGTGTAACAGGACTTGATAACCGCGCGATTGTTATGAACATTCGTGAAAACGGCGCTATGAAAGCAATTATCACAGATGATATTTCTGACAAAGATGCACTTCTTAACAAAATCAAGGCCTTTGAAATCAAGAATGAATATAAAGGTGTCGACGAAAAGATTTCTGACGAAGGCGTTAAGATTGTATTCATCGACCTTGGTGCAAGAAAGAGTTTTGCAAACGCTTTTGCGCAGCGTGGTTATGCTGTTACTAAACTCGGTGCACTCAATGCAGAAGAAATTCTTGCAAATGGTTTTGACGGCGTTGTAATCAGTAACGGTGTTGAAGACCACGATGCATTTGCTGACACAATCGAAGAAATAAAGAAACTTATGGATAAAAATATGCCAATTTTTGCAATCGGTCTCGGTCACCAGCTCGTTGCCCTTGCAAATGGTGGTAAGGTAGAAAAAATGCTTCACGGTCATAGAGGTTGCAACTACCCTGTAAGATTCAATGATAAAGACAAGACATATATTACAGCACATAATCACGGTTTTGCAGTTACAGAAGCTCCTGCAAACGCAGATGTGCTTTGCATAAATGTTAATGACAAGACAATTGAAGGACTTAAATACAACGATAAACCTGTTATGTCAGTTCAGTTTATTCCTGACACAGTTAAAGGTCCTAATACTGCTTTCTTGTTTGAAGATTTCAAAAATTTGATTAAGGAGGGCAAATAAGATGTTGGATAAAAGCATTAAAAAGGTAATGGTTATCGGCTCTGGTCCAATTATTATCGGTCAGGCTGCTGAATTTGACTATGCCGGCACTCAGGCTTGTCGCTCTCTTAAAGAAGAAGGCGTTGAAGTTGTTCTTGTAAACTCTAACCCTGCTACTATCATGACTGATGGAGATATTGCAGATAAGGTTTATATTGAACCACTTACAATCCCTACACTCACAAAGATTATTGAAAAAGAAAAGCCAGACTCACTTCTCCCCTCTCTTGGTGGACAGACAGGTCTTAACCTTGCAATGGAATTAAATGAGTTAGGAATCTTAAAAGAAAATAATGTTCGTCTTATCGGTATCAATGCCGAATCAATCAAAAAGGCTGAAGACAGACAGGAATTCAAAGACACAATGGAAGCTATCGGCGAACCTTGTATTGAATCTCTCGTTGTTGAAACAGTTGAAGATGCTCTTGAGTTCTCTGCTAAGATTGGTTACCCTGTTATTGTTCGTCCTGCATACACACTTGGTGGTACAGGTGGTGGTATTGCTTATGACGAAGCACAACTTCACGAAATTGCATCAAACGGTATCCGTCTTTCACGTGTAAATCAGGTTCTTATTGAAAAATGTATTTCAGGTTGGAAGGAAATCGAGTTTGAAACAATGCGTGACTCAAAGGGTAACTGCATTACAATCTGTTCAATGGAAAATATGGACCCTGTTGGTATTCATACAGGTGACTCAATCGTTGTTGCTCCTGCACAGACACTTATGGATAAAGAGTATTCAATGCTTCGTAATGCTGCTCTCAACATTATTGATGCTCTTGATATTCAGGGTGGTTGTAACGTTCAGTTTGCACTTCACCCAACATCATTCAAATATGCAGTTATCGAAGTTAACCCTCGCGTTTCTCGCTCATCTGCGCTTGCATCTAAAGCAACAGGTTTCCCAATAGCACGAGTTGCATCAAAAATCGCTCTCGGTTTGGGTCTTGACGAAATTCCTAATGCTGTTACAGGCAAGACATTTGCATCATTTGAACCTACAATCGACTATATCGTATGTAAGTTCCCAAAATGGCCATTCGATAAGTTTGTTACTGCTAAAAAGACACTTGGCACACAGATGAAGGCAACTGGTGAAGTAATGTCTATTGCACGTACATTTGAAGCAGCACTTCACAAATCACTTCACTCACTTGAAGAAAACAAAGAGTCACTTCTTCTCGACTCACTTATGGAAATGAGCAAAGAAGAAGTTCACGAGCAACTTTATAATGTTGACAATATGCGTGTATATGCTATCGCAGTTGCAATCTATAAGGGTATTTCACTTGAAGAAATCCACGACATCACAAAGATTGATATGTGGTTCTTAAATAAAATCAAAAACATTGTTGAGATGGAAAAAGTTCTCAAATCAGGAAAATGCGACAGAGATACACTTTTCGCAGCTAAAAAGATGGGCTTTACTGACAATGTTATTGCAAAGAATGTTGGTACAACAAAGAGTGCTATCAAGCACATGAGAAAACTTTGGGATATTATGCCATCTTTCTCAATCGTTGATACTTGTGCTGCTGAATTTAAGGCGCAGACACCATACTACTATTCAGACTACGGTATCGCAAACGAAGTTAATCCAAAAACTGATAAAAAGAAAATTATGGTTCTTGGTTCTGGTCCTATCCGTATCGGTCAGGGTGTTGAATTTGACTACTGTTCAGTTCATTCAGTTTGGGCACTCAAAAAAGCAGGTTGTGAAGCAATTATCGTAAACAACAACCCTGAAACAGTTTCAACTGACTTTGACGTTTCAGATAAACTTTATTTCGAGCCACTCACACCTGAATATGTTACAAGCATTGTTGAACTTGAAAATCCTGACGGTGCTATTGTTCAGTTTGGTGGACAAACTGCTATTAAACTCACAAAAACTCTTAATGATTTAGGTGTTAAGATTCTTGGTACTGATGCAGACCACGTTGACGCTGCTGAAGACAGAGAAAGATTTGACGAAATTCTTGAATTCTGTGATATTGCTCGTCCAAAGGGACAGACAGTATTCACAACACAAGAAGCTATTGCAGCTGCACACTCACTTGGCTACCCTGTTCTTGTTCGTCCAAGCTATGTTCTTGGTGGACAAGGTATGCAGATTGCTGCAAGTGATGAAGATATTGTTGAATTTATGGATATTATCACAAGAACAATCCCTGACCTTTCAGAACACCCTGTTCTTGTTGACAAATACCTTATGGGTCAAGAAGTTGAAGTTGACGCTATCTGCGACGGTAAAGATATTCTTATCCCTGGTATTATGGAACACATTGACCGTGCAGGTATTCACTCAGGTGACTCAATCTCAGTTTATCCTGCAGTTACACTCTCACCTAAAGTACAGAAAACTATTGTTGATTATACAAAGAGACTTGCATCTGCATTGCATGTTATCGGTATGATGAACATACAGTTTATTGTGCTTCGTGAAACAGTTTATATTATCGAAGTTAACCCTCGTTCTTCAAGAACTGTTCCTTATATCTCAAAGGTTACGGGTATTCCTGCAATCAGTCTTGCAACAAGAGCAATGCTCGGTGAAAGAATTGCTGATATGGGATATGGTACAGGACTTTACAAGAACAGCGGTTATTATGCAATTAAACTTCCTGTATTCTCATTCGAAAAGATTATCGGTGCTGACACTTCATTAGGTCCTGAAATGAAGTCAACCGGTGAAGTTCTCGGTATTTCAACAGACTACAACGAAGCTCTTCTCAAAGCCTTTGAAGGTGGCGGAGTTTCAATGCCTAAGAACGCAAAAATCGTTGTTACTGTTCGCGATAAAGACAAGGCAGAAATTGGTGAAATGCTTAAAGAATTCAAGGATTCTGAATTTGAATTCTATGCAACACCTGGTACTTGCAAGGTTATTCGTGAAGCAGGAATCGAATGTAAAGAAGTTAATCCACTTACAGGCACATCACCTAACATTATGGATATGCTTCAAAATGGTGAAGTTTCACTCATTATCAACACACCAACACACGGACGTCTTGCAGACCGTGACGGCTTCAAACTTCGTCGTTTGGCAGTTGAATCAGGTACATCTTGTCTAACATCTCTTGATGCTGCACTCAGCGTTATGAGAAGTACATTCATTGTTCCTGACGGTAAAATGAGTCTTACTGACATTGCAACACTTAAAATAAATAATTAACATAAATCATATAATTAAACAGAAATGTTGAAATGGGCAAAACTCATTTCAACTTTCTGCATTATTATTTGGAGATGTTTGTTATGGCATATAATATTATTGACTATGCACTTTTAAACGCCCACAAGGGTTTTGATACACTCCCTTTTTCTAAAATTGACGGCTTAATCTTTGCTCAACTGGCATATATAAGTTATGATAATCTTGTTCCTGATACCAGCAGCAGAAACAAAGGTTTGTATCTTTCAGAAATTGCTGAATGTGATGATTACGAAGCTCTCTTTCCACTTGAAAGAACAGAAGAGAGAAATAAAAAGCTTCTCAATGCTGTTGCTTACAGCAAAAGATATGGTAAAGTTCGTGTAAACTATTATCAGGATGTTCTCGACTATGAGCAAGACACTCAATTCTGTGCAATCACTTTTATTTTACCTAACGGTGACGGATGTATTGCATTCAGGGGCACAGATTCAACCATTACAGGTTGGAAAGAGAATTTTAATATGCTCTATATGTCCCCTGTTGCTGCACAGAAATTATCTGTACCCTATGTTGAGCAAGTGTCAAAGAAGATTACGGGTAATATTACACTTGTCGGTCATTCAAAAGGTGGCAATTTAGCTATTTATTCGGGCACAATGTGTTCCCCAAAAACAAAGAAAAAGATTGTTGAGATTCAGAGTTTCGATAGCCCTGGTTTTAGTGAAGAATTTATTAATTCTGATGACTATATTCAAACTGAACAGAAAATAACAAAGCTTATTCCAGAAGAATCAATATTCGGTTTGCTTCTTAATAATCGAGACACATATCGTATTATCAAGAGTGACGGCTCGGGCGTTTTGCAACACGACCCATTCTTATGGCAAATCGAAAATGACGATTTCATAAGCGGTGAAAAGGTTTATAAGCGCTCACAATTCATTGATAACACCTTCAATGATTGGGTATATAACTCTGACCCAAATCAGAGAAAAATGTTTGTTGAAGCTATGTTCGATATAATCGAATCAACAAATGCAGAAAATGCAGTGAGTTTTGTTGATTGGAGTGAATATATTAAAAACAACACTTCATTAATATTTGATGCTCTCAAAGAGCTTGACCCTGAAACTAGAAGTCTTGTGTTAAGTGGTGTTGGTTCAATTTTCTCAACTCTCAACAAAAATGTAAAATCTACCCCGAAAAAGCTCTGGGCGGATACGGTTAAAAAATTTAAAGATATGACAAATAACGAAAGCGAAGAACAATAAATGTCATAAATGTCAGTTCGAAACCATCCTGACGTGAGCATTATGCTCAAGAATAAAACTATGGAGTGATAAAAAATGAATAAGAAAAAAACGGTATTTATTGCACAGTCTGCTATAATTGCAGCATTTTATGCGGGGCTCACCTATCTAGCGGGATTATTCGGTGTAGCTTACGCCGGAATTCAATTCAGATTTTCTGAAGCCTTGACTATTCTTGGCGCATTAACCCCTGCGGCTATCCCCGGACTTACAATCGGCTGCTTTTTAGGTAATATTTCAAGTCCTTATGGGATTGTTGATGTTATATGTGGCACTTTGGCAACACTTATTGCGGCGATTTTATCTTATAAGACCCGTAATATTAAGTTTAAGGATTTGCCATTACTTTCAGCGTTGTTCCCTGTAATTTCAAATGCAATTATTGTAGGGCTTGAAATCACATTGTTTATGCCAGAAGGGTTTGCATTCAAGGCATTTTTGATTTCAGCTTTTCAAGTTGGATTTGGTGAACTTGTAATGTGCTATGGACTTGGAATACCGTTATATAAAGTTATCAAAAAGACAAAATTAGATAAAAGATTATAAAAATAGCGTGATAGCCAGATTGGTTATCACGCTTTTATTTTGTTATTCGCTTTTTTCACTTTTATTTGCGTTCTTTTTTTCTTCTAACAGTTCTTGAATGGAATCGAGTTTTTTGATAACAATTGTAGAAACAGTTATAACAACAGCAGTTAAGCCTGCTACCATGCAGAATATTAATGTCGTAGTTTCAAATTCTGACAACGGAAATTGCAGAAAAACCCAGCCCACAAACACGAAAATTATTATTAATCCTATTGCTATCATATACACACTCCCTTTATTTACATTGTAATTTCAATGTATCACAGCATCTGTATTTTGTCAATAGGTATTCAAAAAGGGCGATTTAAATCGCCCAACTTATATAAACACATATAAATATAATCCAAGAAAATGAAGAAATGCACCGAGAATTATAAAGATATGGAATACGGCGTGGATATATCTTTTCTTTCTGCCGATTCCATAAAGAATTGCGCCTATTGTATAGGCAATTCCACCTGTCACCATTAAAAAGATTGCATCCTTGCTGAAATGTTTCCACAAGACAAATACGGTCATAAAAGATGACCAGCCGATTACCATATACAAAACCATTTGGATAACTTTTGTTTTATTAAATAGAATAAATGTTATTACCACGGCAGTTATTGCGGCAACCCAACAGGCAATAAGCAATGTCCAACCCATAATGGGATTTAAAGGCGCTACTGCAAGCACCATATAAGGTGTGATTGTACCCACAATCATAAAGTTAATCATTGCGTGGTCAACTACACGCATAACTTTTTTGGCTTTGTTAGGACGCAACCCGTGATAAACTGATGAGCAGACAAACACAGAAAGCATTGTAATGCCATAAATAAGGCTTAAAACCACATAATCAACCCTGTTTAGTGTTATTCCCCTTGCGACACATAAAACAGTTACAACAAGGGCAAAAACAGCGCCGATTATATGTGTTATTGAGTTGACCCAATCTTCTTTTCTTGAATAATCCACTAATTTTATTGAATCTAATCTGCTCATAATATCACCTGCTTTTTTACATAATACTATTGTTTCTAAAAAAATTCAAGATATTAAAAATTAACCCCTCAGTCTTTTTATAAAAAAGACAGCTCCCCTTTAAGGGGAGCCAAGTATTTTGTTATTTATTTCTTTTTCTTGCCAAAAAATCCTTTTTTGTCGTCGCCCAAATTATCAACATTAAACTCAATAGCAAGTTGTTTAATGAGTTCTTCTTGTTTAGTTGTGAGTTTCTTTGGAACATCGACGATAATGCGCACAAGTTGGTCGCCCTTGCCGATACCACTTCGACTCTGTATGCCACGACCACGAAGCTTGAACACGTCACCCGGTTGTGAGCCTGCTGGAATTGTATATTCTACTGTTCCGTCAAGGGTTGGCACTTTAATTTTACAACCCAATGCTACTTGCATAAATGACACGTGTGCGTCATACCAAACATTGTATCCGTCACGCTCAAAGAATGGATGTGGACGAACATTAACAACGATATTAAGGTCACCGGCTGGTCCACCATTGACACCTTTATTACCCTGACCACGAACTGTCAAAATCTGACGGTCATCAACACCCGCAGGAATATTGATATCAATTTTAACGCTCTTTCTGACTCTGCCTGCACCGTTACACTTCTTACAAGGATTTTCAATAATTGTTCCCCTGCCGTTACAACGGGTACAAGGTTTTGCAGACTGAATAACGCCGAATGGTGTTCTTTGCTGAACTGTCACCTGACCGCGTCCCTGACATTCAGGACAAGTTTTTGGTGAATGTCCGCTTTGACAACCGTTACCGTGGCACTCGTCACAGGTTTCAATTCTCATTGTATCAATTGAACGAGGACAGCCTTTTGCTGCTTCTTCAAATGAGATTGTAACACTTGCCTGAGTATCACTACCACGCTGTGGCGCATTAGGATTAGCATGACCACCACCGAAGCCACCACCAAATCCGTTACCGAAGATTGAGCCGAAGATGTCGCCAAGGTCGAAATCCATTCCACCAAAGCCACCGCCATAGCCACCTTGACCTGCGCCATAATTAGGGTCAACACCTGCGTGGCCGAACTGGTCATATCTTGCTTTTTTCTCGCTATCAGAAAGAATTTCATAAGCTTCGTTTGCTTCTTTGAATTTCTCTTCTGCCTCTTTATTACCAGGATTTAGGTCGGGGTGATATTTTTTTGCTGCTTTTCGGTAAGCCTTTTTTATCTCATCATCAGATGCAGATTTATCAACACCGAGCACCTCATAATAGTCTCTTTTTTCTGCCATAAGTATTCTCCAAATAATAGGGATTCACGGACAGACTCTTTTGAATCTGTCCGTTTGTTTTTAATTATTCTACGTCTTTAAAATCTGCGTCGTAGTAGCCGTCACCATTTGGTGCTGAACCTGCATTAGCATTTGGGTCATAGTTAGCACCTGCGCCTGCATCAGCACCGCCCTGTGCTGCCTGAGCCTGTTTATAGAGTTCTTCTGAAATCTTATAGAATGCCTGTGTGAGTTCTTCTTGTTTTGACTTGATTGCTTCAAGGTCTTCGCCTTTAAGTGCTTCTTTAAGAGCATCAAGCTTTGTCTGGATATCTGCTTTGTCGCTTTCAGGAAGTTTGTCACCTTCGTCAGCGAGAATCTTTTCAACCTGATATACCATTTGGTCAGCAGCATTTCTTGTGTCAACTGCTTCTTTGCGTTTCTTATCTTCTTCTGCGAATTTTTCTGCATCCTGAACTGCTTTTTCAATATCTTCTTTTGACATATTTGTTGAAGATGTGATTGAAATTGACTGTTCTTTATTTGTGCCAAGGTCTTTAGCTGAAACATTTACGATACCGTTAGCGTCGATGTCGAATGTTACTTCAATCTGTGGCACACCGCGACGTGCCGGAAGAATTCCATCAAGATGGAAAATACCGAGAGTTTTGTTATCTCTTGCGAATTCTCTTTCACCCTGAAGAACGTGAACTTCAACTGATGTCTGGTTGTCAGCTGCAGTTGAGAAAATCTGGCTCTTCTTTGTTGGAATTGTTGTATTTCTTTCGATAATCTTTGTGCTTACGCCACCCATTGTTTCGATACCAAGTGAAAGTGGAGTAACGTCGAGAAGAAGAAGTCCTTCAACTTCACCACCAAGAACACCGCCTTGAATTGCAGCACCAACTGCTACACATTCGTCAGGGTTAATGCCCTTGAATGGCTCTTTGCCTGTATATTTCTTAACTGCTTCCTGAACTGCAGGAATTCTTGATGAACCACCAACCATAAGGATTTTGTTAAGCTGTGATGGCTGAAGTCCTGAGTCAGCAAGTGCCTGACGAACAGGTCCCATTGTTGCTTCAACAAGGTCTGCTGTCATTTCGTTAAACTTTGCTCTTGTGAGAGTTGTTTCAAGGTGTTTAGGTCCTGTTGCATCTGCTGTGATGAATGGAAGACTGATTTGTGATGTTGTTACACCTGAAAGTTCAATCTTTGCTTTTTCTGCTGCTTCTTTAAGACGCTGCATAGCCATTTTATCGTTACGAAGGTCTACACCCTGTTCTTTCTTGAACTCGTCTGCAAGCCAGTCGATAATCTTCTGGTCGAAGTCGTCACCGCCAAGACGGTTGTTACCTGCTGTTGCAAGAACTTCCTGAACACCATCGCCCATTTCAATAATTGAAACGTCGAATGTACCACCACCAAGGTCGTAAACCATAACTTTCTGGTCTTCTTCCTTGTCGATACCGTAAGCAAGTGCTGCTGCAGTTGGCTCATTGATAATTCTCTTAACGTCAAGACCTGCAATTTTACCTGCGTCTTTTGTTGCCTGACGCTGTGAGTCTGTGAAATATGCAGGAACCGTGATAACTGCTTCTGTTACAGGAGCTCCAAGATAAGCTTCAGCATCAGCCTTAAGCTTTTGAAGTGTCATTGCTGAAATTTCTTGTGGAGTGTAGTCCTTGCCGTCAATGTTTACTTTATAGTCAGTACCCATATGTCTTTTGATTGATGCGATTGTTCTGTCAGGGTTTGTGATAGCTTGACGCTTTGCAACCTGACCAACCATTCTTTCACCTGTTTTTGAGAATGCTACAACTGATG
Source organism: uncultured Clostridia bacterium (assembly GCA_937898195.1). Lineage (GTDB taxonomy): Bacteria > Bacillota > Clostridia > Oscillospirales > Acutalibacteraceae > Fimenecus. The sequence continues at coordinate 12,392 of CALEJD010000088.1, forward strand.
GAGTTGTTCTAGCACCTTCTGCGTTAGCAATAACAACAGGTTCGCCACCTTCGATTACTGCTACACATGAGTTTGTTGTACCTAAGTCGATACCAATTACTTTTGCCATAAATTTATTCCTCCTAATAGGTTCTTTATATATTTATTATTGACTGATTTCTCAGTTTACTACCTTAACTATTGCTGGGCGGATTACTCTGTCACCCATTTTGTATCCTGTTGAGAATACGTCTGAAATACTGTTTTCAGGTAAGTTTTCATCTTCGCCATGCATTACTGCATTGTGAATATTAGGGTCAAATTCATCACCCTTTTCACCAAATGATTCAACGCCCAACTTTTTGAATGTTTCACCATACTGATTAAAAATCATTTCAATACCTTTTTTGAATGAGTCAATGTCAGTTGCATCTGCACTCATTGCTCTTTCGAAGTTATCATATACAGGTAAAAACTCTGCGATTGTTGACGCCTTTGTATCTCCATATGCCATCTCTTTTTCTTTTTGTGAACGCTTACGGAAATTATCATATTCTGCCATAACTCTCAAAAGCTTATCTTTTGTCTCGTTAAGCTCTGCTGTAAGCTTTTCTTCTGCAGTTGGCTCTGTATTTTCTACTGTTTCTTCAACTGTTTCTTCTTGAAGATTTTCTTTGTTCTCTGCCATTTTAATCCTCCAAAGTGTCCGACATAATATTGCCGACGATTTCTGTTAAATATTTAAGACTTGGAATAAGTCTTGCATAATCTATTCTTGTAGGACCGATAAGTCCCAATGTGCCACTATCTTTGCCACTGACTGAATAGTGAGAGAAAATTACGCTTGAATCCTGAAGCTCGCGATAAAGGTTTTCTTTGCCGATAAGCACATTTGCGTCCCCTTGTGACTTATGATTTGAGAAAAGATTTGTGAGTGGCTCACCACATCTTAAAAATTCCATCAACTCATAAGCATTAGGATAATCTGCATAGTTTAATAGGTTTGACTGACCTTCTAATAAAAGCTGTGTTTGTTCGGTCATCTGTGCCAAATCTGAAAGAGTTACCAAAAGTGGTGAAATCGCAAGAGATTTGCTACCAAGCGACAACGCCAACGTTTGAATGAGCGCTATGCTCACTTCACTTGCAGATTTACCTATAAAATGTTTTGAAACTATATTATAGAATGTTTCGATAAGTTCGAGATTTAACTCGCTATCAGTTCTGCACACTCGGCTTTTGAGAATACCTGATGATGAGAGCATAACCATCATAGCAGTATGAGTGCCAAGTGGAACAAGTTCAACTCGGCGGATTACTGCGTTTGTATCACTAGGAGTAGTGGATACAACTGCACAGTTTGTTAGTTCCGCAAGCACCTGACCTGCTTGTTCAAGTATTTGTTGTGGCTCGCCACCTGCATCAGAGAGTCTTGCTTCAATGAGTCTTTTCTCGTTAAGTGGCAATTCATATCTGTTCATCAGCTTATCAACATAATAACGATAGCCTAACTGTGACGGCACACGCCCTGCTGATGTGTGGGGTTGGTCGAGAAAACCAAGACGAGAAAGCTCTGCCATTTCATTTCGGATTGTTGCTGAAGAAACAGGCATTGAAGAGAATTCGAGCAAAGTTTTTGAACCCACAGGCTCGCCCGTTGCAATATAGCGTTCAACTATTGCTGCAAGGATTCGTTCTTTTCTCTCGCTGAGTTGCATCTCGTCACCCCTTTTTGTGGCGTTTAGCACTCTCGTTGTTAGAGTGCTAACTCTATTAAATAATATACATTCTTTTCTAAAAAATGTCAAGGAAATATTTGTAAATAATTTGTTAAGATGAAAAATTTGACAAAATCACTATACTATGGTAATATATGCATAGGTAACATAGGTATTTAAATTTTAGGAGGATATTATTATGGCAAAGAACGATTTAATGCACGGTAATACCAGTTTATTGGTGTTATCGCTTATTGAACAACAAGATATGTATGGTTATCAAATTATCAAGGAGTTAAAACGCAAGAGTGAAAATGTTTTTGAATTAAAAGAAGGCTCACTCTACCCTGTTTTGCACGCCCTTGAAAACGAAAAGCTTATTACATCTTATATAGAAGAAACAGATTCTGCACGCAAGCGCAGATATTATAAGATTACTGACAAAGGCAGAAAGGAATTGGCAGACAAGAAAGAAGAATTCTTTGTATTCACCAATGCAGCAAGAAAAGTATTAAATTTTGCGTGAGGTGATATTATGGCAATGAGAAAATTCTATAATTTTAGAGAAGCTAAAGAAATCTATATTGAACGAGTTTTGTATCACATTCACTATGGCAGACTCAAAAAGAGAATAAAAGAAGAAATTGAAAATCACATGGACGATATGTATGATGATTTCAAAAATGATTTTGATAATGAACTTGATGTGGCTAAAAAAGTTGTTGATGAAATGGGAGACCCAGACGTGTTGGGTTTGGAACTTAAAGAAGCAAATAAGAGAACGCTTCGTGTTGTAAGAATTTTTAAAGTTGCGTTAGTCTTATCAATTGTCCCCTTTTTAATATTTTGCCAGACGGTTGGTTATGATTTTTTCGACGATTTAAGAACATATCACCGTGCAACAGATATAGAAACTAAAGAAATGCAGATTGTTGAAAATTATAACGACGGTGAGCCTATTCATCTGTTAACTGAAATTGAACACGACGGTATTGTTTATAGATATTATCTCCCCGATGAACGACCTGAAAACAGATGCATATTTTTTAGAACACAATCAATCAAAGTATTTGGCATAAGCGTAAAAGATAAGTTTGTTGAATATGGCAAGTCATCAGGACCTGAGAACAATGAAATACGGTTGAGTATTGGCAGAACTTTCGGTACTGACTATTTATGGATTTTATATGGCGAAACAAAGCAGAAATATGTAAAAAGATATTATGAGCCTATTGATTCTGACAGCGAATTAGAGCCTTATTGGAGTGATTTTATCACAGTACCGCAATATGGAACATATGAAAATCCTGTAATAATATATGACCAACCACCCGAAGGCTATAAATGGAACTCATTTAAAGAGTATGACGAAAACAAAGAGCCTGTTGTATATTCAGACGATGAAAAGAAAAACAATGTTTGGTCAGCTGAGGCTACATCTTAAGGAAAGCAAATCTAAACTAGTCAGCAAGGCGGTGAAGATATGAGAGCAATCAAAGATTTTGATACCGAAAAGAATATTTACATAGGCAAAGTATTAGAACATATTCACTATAAGAAACTACATACAAGAATTTATGAAGAATTGTCAGACCACTTAGACGATATGTATGAAGATTTTAGCACCGAATGTGACGATGAACAAGAAATCACAAAAAGAGTTTTGGAAGAAATGGGACACCCCCACTATTTAGGATTAGAACTAAAAAAAGCGAACAAAGTAAAACTATTTTGGGCAAGAGTATTCAAAATTGCTTGTGTTTTCTTAACCTTGCCGATATTATATTCCGTATATGTTTTAGTTACTCACATTGGAATGGAAGTATCAGATTATTTTCATGCTGATACTGTTGAAGAAGCAGAAGAATGGATTTTGGAAAATAGAACTGACGGTCAACCGATTGAATTGCTTACAGAACTTGAACATGACGGTGTTGTTCACCGAATTTATGCACCCCAAGTTCAAAATAAAGAATCTTTCCAAATTTATCACATATATTCAATAGAATTCTTTGGGTTCAACATAAAGAATCGATTTGACCGCTCACATTGTCATTACGGACCAAACGATAATTATACAATGGCAAGTCTTGACCAACACCCAATACGCGATGAACTTATAATTTATTTCAACACACCAGATTATCAATATATTAAAGTGGAATTCATCCCGACAGAAGACGGTTTTGAAAGATATTGGAGTGATTTCATAGAAATACCACAAGGCGCTACAACTGACAACCCAAAATATTTCATTTTGGATTGTCCTGATGGTTACCGTTGGAACAACTATGAAAGATTTGACGAGAATAAAAACTCGATTGACAATTATGATTTCATTGGGTCTAAGCTTCGCTCATAGGCAAAATAGGTGTTGACATTACATTAAAATAAGTATAAAATATATACGATATTTTGAAAGCGTTGAGAAAGAACGACGGATAAGCTGAATTTACAGAGAGATTTCGGTTGGTGCGAGAAATCAATTTACTATCCTGAGACCACTTTCGAGCATTGGTGAAAACGGTTTTACTGATTAAGCCAATCGTATTAACTGCGTTAAAGTTATTTGAGTGGCAAGGTTTATACTTTGCAATGCGGGTGGAACCGTGGAATGTTGTTTATTAGCATTTCATCCTGTTTTTCGGGGTGAAGTGCTTTTTATTTTTTCGGGTCGTCGTGGACGCCGACCCCTACAAAAAGTATATAATGAAAAGGAGATATATTATGATTAAGGTAACACTTAAAGGCGACGTTATTAAAGAATACGAAGCTGGTACTACAATTGCAGAGATTGCTAAATCTATCGGCATGGGTTTATACAAATCTGCTTGTGGTGGTAAAATCAATGGAAATTACTGTGATTTAAGAACAGCAGTCAATGAAGACTGTGCTCTTGAAATCGTTACATTTGATGAAATCGAAGGTAAAAAAACATTCTGGCATACTGCTTCACACATTATGGCACAAGCAGTTAAAAGACTTTACCCTGATGTAAAACTCGCTATTGGTCCATCAGTTGACAATGGTTTTTATTATGATTTCGATTCAGAGATTTCATTTACTCCTGAAATTCTCGAAAAAATCGAAGCAGAAATGAAGAAAATTGTTAAAGAAGATTTAGCTCTTGAAAAGTTTGAGCTCTCACCTGCTGAAGCACTCAAAATGATGGAAGAAAAAGGCGAAATCTATAAAGTTGAGCTTATCAATGAACACGCTGACAAGGGTGAGCCAATTTCTTTCTACAAGCAGGGTGAATTTACAGAGCTTTGTGCTGGCCCACATCTTATGTCAACAGGTGTAGTTAAGGCATTCAAACTTACAGCTTGCACAGGTGCATATTGGCGTGGCAACGAAAAGAACAAGATGCTCCAGAGAATTTATGCAACTGCTTTCCCAAAACAGTCTGCACTTGACGAGCATTTAGCAATGCTTGAAGAAGCAAAGAAACGTGACCACAACAAGCTCGGTCGTGAACTTGAACTTTTCACAACAAGTGAGTTAATCGGACAAGGTCTTCCAATTATGCTCCCTAAGGGTGCTAGAATTATACAGACTCTTCAGCGTTGGGTTGAAGACGAAGAACAAAAACGCGGTTGGTTACTTACAAAAACGCCATTTATGGCAAAGAGCGACCTTTATAAAGTTTCAGGTCACTGGGACCACTATC
>CALEJD010000089.1 GCA_937898195.1 uncultured Clostridia bacterium
TGCTTGGTAACCTTTTCAAAGAAAGTGGACTTACTGACAGACTTTCAGACACAGCTCAAAACTCACTTTGCAATATTGTTACAATCTTGCTTGGTACAACGGTTGGTGCTACTGCAGAAGGTTCAGCATTCCTCAACAAGAAAACACTTCTTGTTATTGCAATCGGCTTACTTGCATTTGCATTCTCAACCGCTGGTGGTGTAATTTTTGCAAAGCTTATGAATATTGCAACCAAAGGTAAGGTTAATCCACTTATCGGTTCAGCCGGTGTTTCTGCTGTTCCAATGGCTGCTCGTGTTTCACAGACAGAAGGTAGAAAGTATAACCCATCAAACTTCCTTTTGATGCACGCAATGGGTCCCAACGTTGCAGGTGTTATCGGTTCAGCAGTTGCTGCTGGTTTCTTACTTTCACAATTTGGTGCATAACTTCAAACACAAACACATATAAACAAATGCCGTGGTCAAAAAGACTACGGCATTTTTATTGTAGAATAATAAGGTTACATAGTACCCGTCCGCATTTTCAATGCGTTGACGGGTCAGATTCTTATTATTACTTTATTATTCATTTTAATTTCATAAGGTGCGACAACACTATCAAAAGCATATATTTCAACACCATTTTCATAAGCTTTTTTTAATTCTTTTGCAAATTCCGGATGGGTTTCATAATTAGGCTCAAAATATTTTACATTATTCATCTGAATAAGAAACACTACGCAAGCCCTATAACCGTCTTTAATAGCTTTTTGAAGTTCTTTAAGGTGTTTGATTCCCCTTTCAGTCGGAGCGTCAGGAAAACGGACTATGCCATCATTTTCAAGGGTTACACCTTTTACTTCCACAAAGATTTTTTCCGTATCAGTTTCAACATAAATATCAAATCGAGAATTCCCATATTTGTATTCCTGCTTAAAGAGTTTTATATCGTTAAAAAGCTTATTTAGAGACTCCGCTACCACATAATTAGGAATTTGACTATCCATATTGATTAACCTATCGTTCTTTTGGACAGAAACAAGGTCATATTGAGTTTTTCGGTTTGGATTGGAGCTTTTTTCCAGATAAACTGTAACACCCTTTTGAAGCAACTCACGGCATCTGCCTGTGTTTTTCACATGGCAGATTTCTTTTTGGCCGTCGATTTCGCATATAGCAATAAAACGATTAGGTCGCTCTATAAAAGTGCCTTTAACTATATTTTCATATTTCATATTACACCAAAAAAGAACGGTGATAGTCACCTACCACCGTCCGATATTTATTTAAGTAATTATTTAGTTGCTTTTCTTGCTTCGATTTCAGCAACCATTTCAGCCTGACGTTTTTCTGTAATTGTATAGAAGAACATTGGCACTGCACAAGCAAACATACTGATAACGCCTGAAAGAACAAGCATATTCCAAAGTGTCTGTGCACCTTCTGCTGAGATATAACCTGTTTCAGCATTGATTCCTGCTGCTGCAAATGAGATAACACCGATGAAAGCACCAACAGCCATACCAATCTTATTGATAAGAGTCTGCATAGCAAAGCAGATACCTTCACCACGTTCGCCCGTCTTCCATTCAAGATAGTCAACTGTATCACCAATCATAGCATATGTGATAATGTTGTTAACACCCTGTGGAATACCAAGAAGAACAAGAGCGATTGCTGCGATAACAAGCTTCCATGGAGCATCGTAACCAACAAAATACATAACAGCCATTACGATACCACCGAAGAGATGAACAAAGATATATGCCCATTTCTTTGTGAATTTCTTACTCATCCATGGAACAAGAAGAGATGCCACAAGACCACCTGGAACAACAAGAAGAGTGATTAAGCTATACATACCTTCGTTCTGAAGAACATATTTAGCGAAATAAAGACCGCCTGTGTATGTATAAACCATTCTTGCGCCACCGAGAATACCTGAAAGAACGATAAGAAGAAGTTCTTTGTTCTTGAAAAGGAGTTTCATATTGTGGCCAAAGCTTGGTGGGTTGTCGTCTGCTGTGAAACGTTCTTTTGTGTTCTTAAAACCATAGAAGAACATAGGTACTGCTGCAATAACAAGAACTGCCGCTGCGATGAAGTATGTCCATTTAAGAGTATCAGCGTTAGCAATTTCCTGGCCCTTAATAACTGTGTTAATAAATGTGTTTGCTGCTTCTTCAACAGTAAGTCCCTGTTTTTCAACAAGATTAGCAATTTCAGCAGCCTTGTCAACTTTAATTTGGTCAAGCATTTCTGCTGTGTACTTGAATTTTGCTGTAATTCCATTTGTTATAATTGGAATGAAAACAGTAACGATACCAGCACCTAATGTGCAAAGAAGACGAGTGATTGTAAGAAGGTTGCCACGAACAACTGTATCGTTGGTCATACAAGTTGAAAGTCCCCAATAAGGAACGTCAGCAACTGTGTAAACAACCGACCAGATAACATAAATAATTGCGATAATGATAAATGTTGATGTAGCTTTTGCCTGGAATACAGGTAAGAAACAAGCAATTGTCATAATTGCAATAGGAATTGCCATCCATTTAAGGTAAGGACGACATTTACCCCACTTTGTTCTTGTCTTATCAACGATTGAGCCCATAATTGGGTCATTAAAAGCGTCAAAAATACGAGTACCAAGCATCAAATAAGCAACTGCCATTGAACCTGTAAGAGTACCGATTGTAACACCTTCAGCACCAAAAAGAAGAGCATCTGTCAAGAAGATTGTAAGGTATGAACCGATGATTGTGCAAATAAAGTTTTGACCGAAACCTGCAATACCATAAGCAAGTGCTTCTTTAGGTTGAAGACTGCTAGGGTCGTTTGGATTTGTGCCATAAACTTTATGCAAAAGGTCATTGATTTTCATAAAATCCCTCTTTCATAAATTTAATATTACGATTATAACACAACATATTATTTAATTCAATGTTTTTTAACAAAAAATGAATAGAAAAACTCCCCTATTTTCATAGGAGAGTTTTGTATTAGTTAAATTACTGTTTTGCGCCGTTGTCAAACATTTCAAGAACTTTAACACTTGCTGCAAAACAATCTGCAAGACAGCCCTTATTAAGAGCATCAGGTGTATCAAGTCTTGTATGATAGAAGTCAGGAAGAGCGTGGTTAAGTGCTGTAATACCTGTTGAACGCATACCTGCCTGTGCGAATGCTGCTGAGTCAGTTGCACCACCAAGTGGAGGAACAACACCCTTACCACATTTAATATTAAGTTCTTCACAAGCTTCTACAAACAAGTCTGAAACGTCTTTATCAACTTTAACTGTTGAGTTAAGGTCACGATAGTTTGCCTGCATATATTCAGGTTGTGTGATAGTATCGTAAGAATAAACAAATGTTGGAACATCGTTAAACTCGTGAGCGTGTGCTTCACACCATGCTTTAGCACCACGAAGACCTGCTTCTTCTGAACCTGTAAGAACAACACCAATTTCTGTGTTTTCAAGTTCAATGCCTTCATCTTTAAGAGCTTTAAGAATTGCGATACCGATGTAGCAACCTGAAAGGTTATCGTTAGCACCGTCAACAATCTTGTTTCTGTTCCACATAAAGTAAAGACCAAACCAGAATGGTGCAAAAACAAGACCCCAAAGACCAAGTTTTGTACCGAGTTCAGGATTTTCAGCAAAAGCACCTGCTACTTTAGCGATTGCAATACCGATTGTGTAGAAAGCACCAACGAAACAAAGCATCATATGAATGTCAAAGCCAAGATATGTAAACATATATTTAAATGGCCATTCCCAAGCACCATCTGGGTGTCCGTTGAAGATAATTCTTCTTTTTACTTCACCTGTTGGCTTTTTAAAGCCTGCTGCATTGTGACCAATCTTTTCTTTAAAGAACTTATCAACTGTTTTCTTATAAAGACCAAACTGTAATACGCAAAGTCCAAGGCCTAATACAATAAATACAATTGAAAGCACAGGCATAAAGAAATATGATGCAAGCGCTAAGAAGCAGAATGTAATTGTAAAGTAAATCCAACCAAAGAATGAGCCTGGGTTTTCTTTAAACTCATCAACATATGTTGTCTCACAGCCTAATTCTTTTAACTGCTCAGCCATATATTCACAAGCCTGTTGTTCGCCGTAAGAACCTGGACCTCTTTTTTCAAACTTGTTGCAAATATGAGTGATTTCATCAATCATAAACTGCGCAGCTTCATCTTTTTTGTCAATAATCTTTCTTAAATCCATAAAAGATTCCCCTTCCAAAAATTATGTTAATATTTTATCACATTAAATTGAAAAAATCAATAAAAAAAGCAGACTATTATATAGTCTGCTTTAAATTTGATAAAATCATTCTTCAACGATTACTTCACGTTCATCTTCTTCATCTTTCTTGCGTTTGAAGATAATAAGAATAAAGAAGAACAAACTTAATCCCATTAATGAACACATAACAATTGGATTTTCGAAAATCTCAACAAAAGTATCTGGAATAGGAATGATAGGAACATCTTTTTTAGGTCCACCGATTGTAATTATAACACCATCGTTATCATTGTCACCATCTGGTGTTCCATCATAGTCATCTATGTGACCATCACCATCTTTATCAGGGTCTTTTGAATCTGGGATACCGTCATTATCGTCATCGTCATCATCCTTGTCAGGAGTACCGTCTCCATCGGTATCCTTATCGTCATCATCAGGAACACCATCATAAAGTGGTCCATCTGGTAACCCATCATTATCGTCGTCATCATCGTCTACATCTGGAATTCCATCGCCATCTGTGTCACGTTTAGGACTATCAGGGTCATCTACATCAGGAATTCCATCACCGTCGTCGTCTGTGTCCCTATCGTCGTCAATGCCATCGTTATCGTCATCGTCGTCGATTCTGTCAGGTGTGCCATCTCCATCAGTATCACGGTCAGGATGATTAGGGTCGTTAGCATCAGGGATGCCATCACCATCATCATCGTCGTCGTTTTTGTCAGGAGTGCCATCGTTATCATCATCCGAGTCTACTCTATCTGGAACACCATCATCATCTGAGTCATAGTCAGGATGGTCAGGGTCATCCTTATCAAGAATACCGTCGCCGTCATCATCAGGGTCAGGAATATTATTTAAATCATCATTTCCATCAGGAAGACCATCGTTGTCGTCATCATCGTCAACGCTATCAGGAACGCCATCACCATCTGTATCACGGTCAGGATGGTCAGGGTCATCCTTATCAGGAATGCCGTCGTTATCGTCGTCAGTATCATCTGTATCAAAAATACCGTCGTCATCATCGTCAGGGTCACGTCTGTCAGGAACGCCATCGCCATCTGTGTCACGGTCAGGATGATTAGGGTCGTTAACATCAGGGATGCCATCACCATCATCATCCAAATCATTGTCATCATCGAGTCCGTCATTATCGTCATCAGGGTCGATTGCGTCCGGCAAACCATCGCCATCTGTATCGCGATTTGGGTGGTCAGGGTCATCTTTATCGAGAATTCCATCACCATCATCGTCAGGGTCCGGAGTTACGTTAGAATTTGGGATATCAGGGTCACCATCAGGGTCTTTAAACTCAGGAACATTAGGGTCACCCGGGTCAGTGTCATCAGGGTCTTTGTCTGGAATCCCATTTTTATCGTTATCTACAATGTTAAAATCAAGATAAATCTTCTCAGCATCCAAAGGAATAATTGCTATTTGTGTTCCGTCAGAAGCAGTTGAGAGAGTAACCTTATCTACATCTGCTCTTTCAATAACAAAAGCTGTATTTGCAAGAACTTCGCCATCTTTTGAGATTGTAACAAGATGTTTACCATCAGCAATATCTTTTACAAAATATCTGCCGTCAGCATCAGTTTTTGCTGTTACACTGCCAAAATCAAAGTTGAGTTCAGCACCCTTAACTTCTTTTTCGCCAAGATAAACAGTACCCTCCATATCAACCTTGCCGCATTTGTCATTTGCGTCGTCAGAACACTTTTCAAACGCAACTTCAATGAAAATATCGGAATTGATGTCTGAAATTTTCAAGTTTCCATTTGCGAAACGGTCTGTAACATCAATGTTGTTTATTTTAATGTTATCAAGATGATAACCATTTTCATACACAACACTAAGGTCGATTTCACCAAATCGGTTGATATTAAATTGTGTACCATCAGGGCAAAGCTTACCATTTACAAGCACATAACCACCATCATTATGAGTCACAACAACTTTATGCTCATAAGGAACGGATGTGGTAATGCTCATACTTGATGCAAATCCAGGAACAACCATAACCAGCATCATAGCAAGAACAATAAAAGCACTTAAAATCTTTTTCAATGAAATCCACCCCTTTCGAAATTAATTTACTAAAAAGGGTCGATTATGCAGCAGGAGTGTAAACTACTGTATAAGTGAGTGTTGTGGCATAAGTTGTAACAGGCGCATTTGTCCAGTCTGGAACTGCAATTGTTACTGCTACATCAGGAGTTGCATTATCATTGATTGCATTTGCAAATTCCTGTGCACTAAAACCAGTTGATGTATAATCAAGTGTTACAGTATCGTCTGTTGTGCAAACAAGTTTGTCAGAACTCGCTGCAACTGAAACTGTAAGTTTTGCACCAAGAGCAAGCTGAGATGTAACTGAATAGTTAAGTGAACCTATTTCTGCTGGGTCAGCTGGAGTTGCTGTAGTTGTACCCCACACGATGTCAAGGTCAGCAGGAATTGAAATTTCATAAGTACCTGTTGCGGGCATTGTTGAGCCATTAAGTGTTGTCTCAACAACAACATCAGCTTTTTTAGGCTCTGCTGTATCCTGATTAATCGTTGCAGCAAATGCCATGCTTGAGCAAGATACAAGCATAAGAACTGCAAGAACTATTGAAAGAATCTTTTTCATAATTATTTACCTCACTAAATTAAGCAACTGATACTGTATATGTAAGAGTATCTGTATATTCACCAATAGCAACGCCTGACCAATCAGTAACTGTGATAGTTGCATCACTCTTAACAGGAGCTGCCTTTGTGCCTGTAACTGTATTGAAAGTCTTAGCGCCAAAACCTGCTGGAGTATATTGAATCTCACCAAGTGTTGTGTTAACAAACTTGTTATCATTTGCACTTGTAATGGTAACTGTAAGTTTCTGTGCGCCTTCAAGCTGGCATGCTACTTCGTATCCCATATCAACGGCGTCTGTTGAACCCCAAGCAACGCTAGTGTCTGCTGGAATTGAAACTTCATACCAAACAGAACCGTCTGTCTTAACTGTTTTAACTGTAACATCTGATGATTGTGGAATAGATGTTTGGTCAATTTTTGCTGCAAATGCCATAGTTGCACAAGAAGCAAGCATAAGAACTGCGAGAACTACTGATAAAATCTTTTTCATTTTATATTACCTCCAATAATTATGTTATGGGTTTGTGCGAGCATCTACAACTGATGTTGTAAATGTAAGAGTATCACTGTATTCAGCAACTGGAACTGCATTCCAAGCATCAAGAGTAATAGCGAGATTAAGAGTCTTTGTTTCTGCAACAACTGGACCATCTTCAACAGCTGTATCACCTGTAAGTGCATATGGAATTTCATATGTTTTGTCTGTCAAAAGTCCTGTTGTTGTAAATGTCATCTTATCATTGCCTGCAACATTCACTTTGAGAACATTATACCAAAGAAGTTGTGCATCAACATCATAAGTGATATCTTTTGAGAGAGTTTCCCAAAAGAGTTTTGTTTCAGCGTCAAAAGTGATTGTATAGCTTTCTGCGTTTTCATCACCTGTTCCGTCACCGTCTACGTCTTTAAGAGTATCTGTCTTAACAATTGTTTCGCCTGTTTTCTGTGCTGCCATATTTGTTGCATCACCTGAAATTGTTGTTGCAAAAGATGAAAGAGAAAGTGAAGCAAGCATAAGTACTGCGAGAACTACTGAAATAATTTTTTTCATTTTATGTTACCTCCTTAGTTTGCTGTTTCTACTACTGCTGTGAATGTAAGAACATCTTTATATTCACCAGCTGGTGCTGAGTTCCACTCTGAAAGAGGGATATCAACACGGAAAGAACCTGTCTTTGCATCAACACAACCAAGAACTGTTGATTCTACTGCATCAACACCATTAGCTGCTTTAAGAGAATAATTAAGAGCATATTGTGAAGCGTCAACATGAACCATTTTTGATGTTGCTGATGGAGCAACTGTCACTTTGAGCTGTTCATTGTAACGAAGGTGTGTTTCTGCTGAATATTCAACAAGAGCAGCGTCGTCGTTAACAAGTGTTTCCCAAGGAAGAGTTGTCTGTGCATCATAAGTTACCTCCCAATAAATACCACTTTCGCCATTTGCTTTTGTGTCTGTTGTAATAACATCCTGAGTACCCGCTGTTGTTGTGCCATCAAGAGTTACAGCAAATGCAGGCAATGCCATTGTAACAAGCATAAGCATTGCTACAACAAGAGAAATCATTTTTTTCATTATAAAAACCGCCTTTCAATTATTTGTTTACATATTCCATTGTGAATGTAAGTATATCCTTATATCCACCAGCATTGGCATTGTCCCAATCTCTTTGTTCAACGCTGACTGTAAGTGGGAATACAGAATTATCGTTTGTTTCTGTAAACTCAACTGCATCAGCAACGCCCAAAACATAAGGAATGTTACCATTGCTACCTACAAATTTTGAGTTATTCTGAGAATCAATTGTAACAACAACTTTTTTATCAGGTGCTATTACCATTTTTTCAGCAGAAATCTCACCAATGTCATATTCACCTGTTGTATTCCAAGGAACTGACACATTTGCTGGGAAAGAAATTTCAATTTCTTCTGCTCGTGTGGTGGAAATTTCCATTGAACCACTCGTGTTTGCAGGATTCATTGTGCCCGCGTGGACCGGTAGCAATAAGGAGAGCAATACTACCGAAACCGCAACAAGCAATGAAATCATTTTTTTCATAAGCATTCTCCTTTTTATATTTCAACGAATTTCTTCGTTAATTTATGTGACATCTTCACAAGCGACTGTGAATGTGAGTCCTGAGTCAATGTAATCATTGACATAGGCTTGCTTCCACTGGTCTTCTGCAACCTGAACAGTAAAGTTTGTTTTATCTGTTCCAGTTGTTCCTATACCAGTAATGATTCTATCTGCAAAAGTTGCAGTATAGTTAATTGCTGGAAGTGGGTCAGGAACTGTTACACCTGACGGAAGTTTTGTTGTATCAATCACCATTGTGCCACCTGTTTCACTTAAAGAAACCGTAAGTTTCTTTGTTGATGGCATAGTGTGAGTAATTGTAATGTCACCGCTTGTTACGGCGTTTGTTTCCCCAAAAGGAACAGTAACTGCTGCAGGGAATGTGATTTCATAATAAGTCGGAATAGCACCTTTGGTTGAGATATATTTAACAGGTATCGTCACTGTATCAAGTACTACTAGGTCTTCACCTGTTAGTCCTGCATCAATATCGTCTGTGTCATACACATTGAATGTTACCGAGCCATTGTAAACCAAACCTTGTGGAACAGCAGCTGCAGCAGCTGGGTCAACAGAAATTTTCAGAGGCACTCTTGCATTTGTGCTTGTGCCACTATTGTAGAATTCTGCAAGGTCAATTTCTGTGTCAGCAACAAGTGAACCTGCTGAGAAACTGTTGAAATCAAGGTATGGTGTTCCTGATTCTTGTGTCAGTACAAGGTCTGACACAGCTCTTAATGTTACTGTTCTGTCAAGTCGTGCTGCAACATAAGACAAATCGACATAAATTGTCTTTTCAAGATTGTCGCTGTCAAGTGTTACACCCGTTACAGAAATATCTGTGCCACTTGTTTCTGCATCCATAACTACTACATCCGCCGCAGCAAAAAGAGCTATGATGTCTTGTTCAAGCTGATAAAGCTCTTCTATGTTGTAATATGCTGGGAGAAACGCATTATATTCACCAAGCAAGTCTTCAATTTCTTGAAGTTCAGTTTCATTAAATGGTTCTTTATTTGTAATTTTGCGCGCTGCAGTTTCATAAGCGGTTTGCATATCTTTCTTGAAATTAAGAATACCACCATTAACGTCAATTGTACCATCTTCGTTAAGGTCATATTGCTCTGTATTCTTTAAGAAATATGTAAGACCACGGGATGTGTTTGTAAGCTGTGGATATATTGAACCGTCATCAATACAAATCTTAGAGAAATACTGTAATGGTTTATATTCTGTATCCCAGAAGTTTTGAACATCGTCTCTCTCAGCAATGCTTACAAAGTTGCCAATTGTATTTCCGTTACTATCCTTTTTAACATGATACTCACTGGCTAACTTTGGAAGGAAAGCCCTAGCTTCACCCAAGATATTTTCAAGAGTTACTGATAAACGCATTGCCATATTATAGGCATTCAAAAATCCTGTTTTATCAGCAATTTCACCTTTTTGTGTTGCTGAGAATCGTCTATAACCAAAGTTGTAATAATCCTTGATTTCCTGTGCTAATTCAGGAGTAATTCCCATTGTAGAATAATTAACAGAACCATTAGTGAATCTAGGTTCTGGAATATCAAAATTCTCACCAGAAACTGATGAATTCTTAATAACATCAGGAAGACTTGCTACAAAAGTATTAAACTGGTCAACTGTATATAATGCTGTTTCAAGTGTTTCAGTACCATTTACAATTCGTTGATATTTATCAAGAGTTGCTTTAGCATCTGCAACCATTGTTTTCTGATAATCCGGAAGTGCACTGTGAAGTGCTAATGCTTCATCTATCTTTGTAGCTCTGTTTGCTTCGTCATAAATATCAATTGCGGCAACTGCATTTTCAAAGTTCTTTGCAGGAAGTGATTTAGCGCCAAATGTTTCAGCATATGACTTGTATGTATGTGTCGCATAGCCTGCTGGGTCATAAGTGAAACCGACGTTATCGATTGTAAATGATTTTTCGTCAAGTGAATTTCCGTTAGCCCCACCTATACAGAACTGAATTGCATAAATATTGTTAAGCCACGTGGATTTGCCGTCAAGCTTTTGCTCATCGTACCAAGCATTCTTAACCTTAACATGATATAAAGGAACCATGAGATAACCTTTATAACCATTCAAACCATTTGGCATTTCATCGCCCCATTCTGTATTCGGAGACGATGTAAAACACCACTGGCTTGTTGTATGGTTAATAACCCATTCACCTGTGTTTGGGTTTAGAATAGAATAATTCCAATGCTTTCGTTGATAAGCCTCTTTGTTTTCAAGACCCTCTAAAATATATCCCTCAGAAGCACCCATATTTACACGAGCTTTGATTGGCGTACCATTTTCATCACTTGTATAAATATTTGTTGTGAAATAGAAATTTTCAAGTTCTGAAAAGTCAACATAGAAAATCAGTGATAAACCGATTGATTCACTTCCGTTAGAATTTTCTGTTGAAAAAGAACCTAAATTATCAAGACCTGCTTTGTTGTTTTGGAACTCAGTCCAGTTTGCTGAATCCTTACCATGTCTTGCAATTGTAACTGTATGGAACACACCATCTTGATTGTCAGCAGTAAAAGCACTATCAATATTCATTGTAGCCGCATGAGTATTATGATATCCATTGTCAGTAACGGTTACAGATGATGCGTTATAATTGAGCTTACCATCCATTATTTCTTCATCATCTTGACCATCGGTAGGAGAATAACCATAATCGGCTTCGTTTGTGATGTTAATGCTACCATTAGTTGTATATGTCACAAGACCTTTTGTATGGCGCCAGCTGTTTGCCATAGTAAAGATGTTATTATCCGGGTCGTGTGTACCCATTGAAACGCCATCTACACTCTTATAAGCTGCTGAATAAGCATCTTTGTTGTCTTCAAGTTTCCAACCCTTAGTACCAAGTTCCTGATTTTCAAAGTCGTTATATGTAATATACGGATAGTCCGCAAGTTGTTGACCAACAATGAACTCATCTTCTGTTTTTTCAGTACCTTCAAGAAGTGCTAAATATTGAAGAATTTTTTCTTCTTCAGCCTTACCTAACATTTCAAGCTGGCCAAGATTCAAACGAGAGTATGCTTTCCAGATTCTAACGATTTGTGAACGGAGAGCCTCACTTACTGATGTTATGTTTTCAGGTGCAGGGAGTTTTTCCATAGCACGAACAACAAGTGGAACAAGCTCGTCCTTATCTGCATTAGCACTGCCTATTGTTCCTTCCTGCACGCAAGCATCATAAGCAGCCCAAGCTTTTTCCCAGGAGTCTCTGCCAAGTTTTGAAGCTGCCGCTGCAAGACCTATGCCGTCACCATCGTCAGTCCTTTCAAGAGATAAGAAATTAGTATCTCTACCCTTTGAAGAATAAATCTGTCTATATGTTTCAATCAAATCGAGAATATAGTTGATTTCACGATAGTCAGCCCAGTCTGGGTCTTCTATATATTTATCAATCTCATCAAAAATAATTCTGGAAAGTTCAAGTTCTTCATTGTAATAAGTCTTCATAGGACTTCCTGTACTTGGGTTTCCATCGAGAGAGTTTTCTGTATAAGCACCACCGTCTGTACGATAGAAGAAAATATTATCAACATAAAAACTGTTCTGAAGACTATCTGTTGAGCAGTTTTCATAAGAGAATCCCATTGTTTTTAAGTCTTCAATTGCACGATATGTATCAGCGTTTCTTGTTATTGTGCCTGCTGCAATATTAACCGTTGCTCGCTTTGAAGCTGCTTCACCACTTGTTTGGGTATATAAACCATCATCACTATCTGCACCAACAGCTGCCGCTGGCATATAGCCAACATCCCAACCATCCATTTGATTGTGATACACACCAAGTTTTTTGTGTTCAGCGCAGTTAAATCTACGGAACTGGAGCATCAATGCTTCTGTAATGGGAGTACCTGCAGGGTCTGCTAAAATTGCCGGAGAAATCTTCAAACTTGCAACATGAGCATCCCCGTTTGCCTGTGTTATTGGTCTAAGGTTATTACTACTTTCAAAAGGATTAAGGGTTGATGCTACAACCTGGTCTCTTACATCAACTCCCAAATTAGAGTTTGTTGTTGTGACATACCTGTCTTCTGTTGAACAAAAGAACTCAACAGGAATTCGAACATACCCCTTAAAGTTTGCAAGGTCAATAGTTCCGTTAGTCATCATTACCTTATCCCAGCCAGCATCTTCGCGCTGAACATATACATAAGGTGTCTCTCCCGTGTATCCACTATAGGTAGTACCTTTTGTCGAGTAATGAATAACCTCATTTTCCGCTACTTCAATATCAACACCATTTCCTTTACCTAAAATGGTCTTACATTGAGCACCGAGATTAAATGCCAATCCCTGAATGTTTACATTTGAAAAATCGAGCCAGTACCAAACTTCTTCAGCACCCTTGAAGTCCCATGTTTCACGAGAATATGATGTATAGAAAGTTTGTGTACCACTTGGTATATCATTCATAATAAAACGAAGTGCCGATGTGTCACCAACATTATCGGTAAGGTCTTCCGTACCTGCTTCAGCAGCAGGCCCCATATAGAGAAGCGCATTACCTGTTGTTGTTGCAGTATTATCAGAATTTGTCTCTCCGTCAAATGTTGCCATTTCACGAACAGCTGTATTACTTGTTGAAAATCCTTCAAATTTTTCAGGATCCAAGCTGATTGCGGGAATATCTGAAACAGTTGTATACATTGACTGTGAGAACCAACCTTCTGAGTCAACTGCAGTAATTGTAACACTATAACGATTATTCTCAAGGTCAATTTCACCAATGTCAGCAGCCTTAAATGTTGCTGATGTGCCAGTTACCTTAATTGTTTTGATAACAGAATCTTGATGCACCTTATTCTTTGCGCCCATATCAACAAGTTCAAGAATATAGAAATCAATAGGAATATCATCTCGCAATATTCTTTCATCATCTGTAATTTTTCCGTCATCTGCAATTTCCGTCAGATACTCAGCATATGAAGCACCTAATCCAGCCGCAGGGAATTTTACCTGAACATTGCCCTCTTCATCAAGCCATGCATCAGCACCCTGTTTAATAGCCTCATCACTAAAATATGGCGCAGGGTCATATTTATCTGGGTCATCTTCTGCACCCACCATCATAAATGGTATTGATGTAATTACCATTACCATAGCGAGTACAAGGGCTATGCACTTTTTGGAAGTTAATTTTTTCTTCATACCAATCTCCCTTTCTTATAAAGGTTATATAATTAAGTGTTAATTCTAAATATTATTCAGCAATAATCTTTGTTGAGATGACCATATTGTTGAGCTTTGTTCTTGCCTGGTCATATGAATAAGGTTGTTCGTGAACAAGAACCTTATATTCGCCTGCATCTAACGGACGAAGAAGTGAGAATTTTGAAATTGAATATCCTGGTTGGACAAGTTGTGATTGATAAATCATCTCATCACCACTATCAATTGCACCGTCTTCGTTTTTATCAATATAAATTGTAAACTGCATAAAGCAGATATCTTTATTCTTTTCTGAGTTTGAAAGGATAAAATTCTGTTCTTTTTGACCCGCCTTAAGTCGCATTTCAACAATACCCGTTGCAGTAACTCGTGCGGTTGAAACATCTGCTTTTTCAGGTAGGTCCAACTGCCCCAATCCCTGTTGCTGATTCTCATCAAGAACGAATGGTGGTGCAGTTGTTGGTTCTTCTGGTTCACCGCCAGTTTTAATTGCATATGTAATTCCGAAAATTAAACCTGCAAGAGCAAGGATACCCACAAGAATCAAAAGAATCAATGCAAGAATATTATCTTTTTTAACTGCGATAAACGAACCCGATTCAAGTTCAATATAACCTATTGTTTTGTATCTAGCAGAGGATGTTGGTTTATAAACAGTTTCTTCTACATCATTTACTGCGATTGTGCCAATTTCATCTTTACCATAAGACAACTGACCGACAACACGAATACCACCATCAGGGTAAAGAGCTTTCATCTCTTTAACGGTATAATACCCAATTTCAAACCCTGTATCTTTGTTATAATATGATTCTGTATAGTCGTTACCGTTTTTAATCATAAATATTGCCAAAACAGTATCCTCCTAAAAAATGAATATATTTATAGATAATACTACTATTATATCAAAATATTTTACTATACTTTCTGATTATTGTCAATATAACTATAATAAAAAAAGTATAAAAAAACCACGAAAATTCAACAAATTTCGTGGGTTAAATCTATAATTGGAATATTTATATGTTAATGAAAAAGTAAAAATCCCGAACACTTTCGCATTCGGGATTTTTGGTGCCGGTGACCGGGGTCGAACCGGTACGGTATCGCTACCACTGGATTTTGAGTCCAGCACGTCTGCCAATTCCATCACACCGGCAAATATTCAACTTTGATATTATATGAAATTATTTTTAAAATGTCAATAGAAAAGGGAACATTAATTTAAATGTTCCCTTAAAAATCATAAAAATATATGCTTCCATTTTTCACTTTTGCGGAATGAAAAATAATCATCACCATGACCTATAATTATATGGTCATTAAGTCTTATTCCAACCGATTCAAGAGTATTTGCCATATCAATAGTTGCATCAATATCTTTTGACGATGGTGCTGTTATTCCTGATGGATGATTATGGACAAGAATAACACTTGCTGCGTTTGAGAAGACGGCACACTCTGTAATCTTTCGGTTATTTATCATTGTTGCATTGATTGTGCCTTCGCTGATTTTATCAAAGCGCAATACTTTGCAATTAATATCAAGACAAAGCAACCAAAGTTCTTCTTGAGTTAAGCCTTTAAAATGTGAAGAAACATATTTCGCAACCAATTCTGAACTATTCAATCTGACTTCATCACGGTTTAACTTATCTTTTTCATATTCCCTGAATAATGCTGGCATTAATTTAATAAGCAAAGCACTACGCTCACCTATTCCTTTTACCTTACATAATTCTTCATAATCAGCATCAAACACTTCAGACAAAGAACCAAAACGATTTATTAAAGCATGTGCTTCTTCATTTGTGTCTTTAACTGGAATACTATGAAAAAGCAACAATTCGAGAATATTATGGTCTGGAAAATTTCCAAGACCTTCTTTTAAAAATCTCTCACGAATTCTTTGTCGATGCCCTTCATGAACGTTAGTTTTTTCTTTTTTCGGCTTTGATGGTTTCTTTAAAACATTACTCTCAATCGAAAGCTTTTCTCGTTTTTTATGTTCATACATATCAGGCGCTTTTCTTGCCATTTTTATTTAAACACCCTTTTTATATATTTTTGCCATCTTATTAAATATGCTGTGACTAATCTTGTTAATGCAACATCATAAAGTGCAAAAACTATATTACCTACAAACAACAACCCAGGCAAAGCCCACTTGCCCAAGAAATCAATATCGTCAAATGAAATCATAAACACTTTTGCAACGATGAAATATGAAACAATCATTGCAATATTAAATATGATATATTTTATAATCCAAGATGCTATTTTGCCTGTTTTTCTCTCAATAAAGCTTTTGATTATTGGGTAATACCCAAAGAATGCCGCATACATAACTGCGGCTTCTTTATCTGCAACAACTAACAAAGAGAGAATTGACACAGCAACATATATCGCACTTGCAAAAGCAGGACTTATTTCAATGACAACTGCCATTAAAAGCCCACCACATATTGCAGGGATTGCATAAGTCAAAGTTGGGATTAACCCAGTTGAAAACATTAACACTATTGACAAAGCAGCGATTATTCCACCAAACGCTGCTTTAAATGAACGAAACTTATTATCTCTCATATCAGCAACATGGGATTAAATCCCCACCCATACATTCACAACAACAGTCAGCACAAATAAGACCTTGACAGATATCGCAAGTGTCACAATATGACGAATGACGAGATGTTCTATAACCACCATTTGCATTTGTATTCATCGAATTGAATGCTGCAGCGTATTCGCTATTTGATGGTTCCATTCTGCAAGCGGTCTGATAACAACGATATGCCTCATTAAGCCAACCACGGCGCTGATGAATCATACCTTTCAAATAATGCCATTCAGCAGAGCGCATATTGTTAGGGATTCCATCAAGAATTGTTTCAGCATCGTCAATCCTACCACTATTTATTCTTTGTCTAACATCGAAAAATTGTGATGTGCCTTGATTATAAGAAGAATTCGCATTGTTATAATAAGCACCTGTGCCTCTTATCTCATTGAGAACATAGTCATAAGCCTCATTAAGCTCATTCATTCGATTTGTTTTTTCTTCATCTGTCCCTGTTGAGTTCTGAATGCTTGCTGCAATGCTTCTATAAGCATCCATAACTTGCTGTTCGGTTGCATTTCGGTTTAAACCGAGGTATTCGTAAGGATTAGTCACTCTTTCTCACCTCTGAATTTTTGGATAATTCTTTCCAACTGATAGTTCAAACCGTCATAAATTATATTATCTATAATCGGTGAGAACCTATTGAATGTTACATTTTGCATTACTGTTGTAAGCTCGCCAACAGATAGCCTTATTGAGATTTTTGCATCTTCTTCTATATTCTGTGAAGCATTAAACGGATTAAACGAGCCAGACTTCATATCGTCTTTATAATCGTCAAAAGCATCAAGAAAATAGACAACGCGACCCAACTGATAGCCAAACTGTCGGCTCTTTTCTGCCAATTCTTCGTCTTCATCAAAAGAGAATAACCAAGCAAGCATTTTAGCCGTCGGGTCAGCTGATTTATCAAGACTTATTTCAGTCTCTTTCTCAATTTCAAATTGTTCTTGCATTCCCTTTTCAATTGTTTTATAAACTTGGGGTTGCTTTTTGATTGCCTTGTTTTTTAGCATTGCAAAGTAAGGCAAGAGCAAATACAAGAATAATTTTTTAAATGGTTTACTGTCATTGAGATTATCTTTTAGTTTAAAATATGCCAGAATAACGGTTATGGCACTTGCGGTTTTATAGATATCACTATCACAAGTGATTTTTAAACATTTTTTGCAAGGATTAAATGTGCAGTGGGATTGTTCTGCTTTTGTTTTGACATCTCTTATGCCCATTTTATAGAGCACATAAAAAGCACCGTCATAGCTTAACAAAAATCGTGACAAAAGCCCATATTCTTTGCCCATTTCTTTGCAAAGTGTGCAATAAACACCTTTATAGGCTTCGTAATCTTTAATTTTCAGTTCAGGTTTATAAGCAGTTACATATCCGAACATAAATTATTTTGAAATCCCCTTTAATACGGTTTTTGCAACAAATGGTTTGTTCATTGTGTAAATGTGAATGCCGTTGACGCCGTTTTCTAAAAGTTCGTTAATCTGTGTTATTGCATAGTCAAGACCTGCTTTTTCAAGGTCAGTTGGACTATCTTTATATTTCTCAAGAAAGTCACTTACATTTTCAGGAATTTTTGTACCTGACAAGGTTATAATTCGGTCAACTTGCTTTATATTGGTGATTGGCATTATTCCTGCAAAGACAGGTGCATAAATCCTTTTTTTTCGTACCTTTTCTAAAAAGTCATAAAAAATTTCGTTATCATAGAAAAGCTGTGTAATAAAGAAATCCACACCACAATCAAATTTGATTTTCAGGTTATCAATATCTTTCTCAAGATTTTCACATTCAGGGTGGCATTCTGGATAGCAAGCACCACCAATATCAAAATAGCCATATTCTTTTATATGAGAAACCAAATCACTTGCATAAGTGTAATATTCACCTTGAGATTTGACAAAATCTTTAGGAATATCGCCACGCATAGCAAGAATGTTATCAATATTGTTTTCTTTAAGTGTGTTGAGAATACTGTCGATTTTTTCTTTTGGAGTTGATGCACAAGTTAAGTGTGCGAGTGCGGTTGTATCAAGACGATTTTTGATTAAAGATGCAATTTTAGTTGTGTACTGTGAAGTGCCACCGCCTGCACCGTATGTAACGCTCATAAAATCAGGGTTAAAAGCTGCTAATTCACGTACAGACCACTCAATACTATCAAATGCAGAGTCTGTTTTAGGCGGAAACACCTCAAATGAAACGAGTTGGTCTTTAACCATAAGTTTTTCAGTAATTCTCATATTTATTCACCGAAGATATAATATCACAGTTGTATTTTTTTAGCAATACAATGATTATTAATTTACATTTTATTTACAAAAACTAATGAAAAAATCACAAAAATATCGACTTTATGAAAAAAAGGTGTATAATAAATAAAAACAAATTAGTGAACGGAGAATTATTTTGAAAAAGTACTTATATGAAATGCATTTTCACACTAAAAACACAAGCAACTGTGCAAATGTTAAAGCTGAAGATGCTGTTGAAAAATATATTGAAGCTGGTTATGACGGAATTGTTGTAACTGACCACTTAAGTCCATCAACATATATGAAATATGGGCGCGAACTTTTGTCTTGGAAAAAGAAAGTTGACTTTTTCTTGCGTGGTTATAAAAAAGCTCTTGAAACCGCAAACGGAAGAATTAATGTGCTTCTCGGTATGGAATTAAGATTTAGAACTAGTGAGGGCGAAAATGATTATCTTGTTTATGGATTGACAGAAGACTTTTTATATAAACACCCAAACTTGCTTGAAATGAATATTAAAAAGTTTTACGAACTTGCTCACAAAAATGGATTTTTAGTATTTCAGGCTCATCCGTTCAGAGTCGGTATGAAAGTTACAAACCCTAAATATCTTGATGGTGTTGAAATCTTCAACGGAAACCCACGACACAATTCAAGTAATGATATTGCAGAAGCGTGGGCAAAAAAATATGACCTTATGGTCACATCAGGTTCAGACTTCCACGAATATGAAGATTTAGCCCGCGGTGGAATATGGTTTAATAAAGAGATTACAGATAATAATACATTGGTTGAAGAATTGAAAAAAAGAGAATATGAAATCAAAAAGCTCTGCGATTAAGCAGAGCTTTTAGTTTTATGCTTCAACTTTTGAGAATTGATACATATCTTGTGCATTGTTTTCTGCAACATCAATTACAGTCAATGTGCAAGAAGGTTTCAAATCATCTGGATGTGATGCGTTATAACCACTTATGCTACTTAACTGATAATATCTGCCGTTATAGAAATGACACATATTGTTACTATGAATATGACCTATTGAAACAAGAGAAATATACTCATTGTCTTTTGTCATATCGTCAAAGAGTTTGTTTTCTGTGATTGTATCAAGCTCATAAACATAGGCTGATGGGAAACCATTATCAGTATATGCTTCACCATTTTCATAAGCAGTTTTGAATGCAGGCGTATTCATATGGAAGAATACACTTGTTTTTACTTTTCTTGCGTCAATGCCATTAAGTAACCAATTGATTTGATTTTCTTTTATGTAGTCATACTTGCCTACTGCTTTAATTGTTCTTGCGTTAGAGTCCATAATAGCAAGAGAATGTGCTAACTTGCCATTATATTCAAGGTCAACGAAAAACTGCATATCACCATCAATACTTTTCTCGTTGCCACAAATAAAGTTTTCATATTGCATTAAATATGCTATTAAATCTTCATTTTCGCCATCAATTTCGCTATCATTATTGCCCGGCACGAATGTCCAAGGAATATTATAACTATCAACAAGGTCTGCAAATATTTTTGTTGCACCATATTTATCGTAATCGGGATTAAGATTAAAACCATCGACTATATCGCCATTTGCGACAATAAAATCACAAGTAGTTTTATCAAGAATCACTTTTAAGTCAGCAAGTGTTTTAACATCATTTTCACAAGTTCCGTTATAAAAATGTGTATCATTAATTTTGAGAACTGAAAATTTACCGTCATCACCTACGTCATAGGTAATTTGCTCTTGATTATAGATTTCTTTATAATTATGAACAAGGTCTTTTGGTGCATTAAAATTAAATCTGTATAATATGTAACCACCGAATGAACCTGCACAAATTAAAACAATAGCCAGAAGTAATGCAATTATTTTAAGGACTTTCTTTTTATTCATAATCATTCTCCTTTCGGTTATTATATATTATATATCACAAATTGAGATTATTGTCAATATCTCGCTATGCGATAATGTAGAATTATCACAAGGTGATTTTATGAGATTAAAAGACTTACGCGAAGATAATGATGTTAAACAAAAACAACTTGCAGAATACTTGAACATAAAGCAAAACACTTATTCACAATATGAAAATGGTAAACGTGAAATTCCGTTGGAAATGTTGTGGAAATTAGCCGATTTCTACAATACAAGCATTGATTATATTATTGGAAGAACCGAAAATCCAACAAGGTTATAAATGTTAAGCACTCACATTTGTGGGTGCTTTTTTCTCTCCCTCAGTCTTTTTCTGCGAAAAAGACAGCTCCCTCGTCAGAGGGAGCAGAATAATTTAATTATTTCTTTAAGTTTACTGCTTGTTTACATTTTGCAACGATGTTTGCAGCGTCGAGTCCGAATTCGTGGAGAAGCTGAACTGCAGGACCTGATTTACCGAATGTATCTTCAACACCAACACGAAGTACAGGAACAGGAACTGTTTCACAAACTACTTCTGCAACTGCTGAACCAAGACCACCGATAACATTGTGTTCTTCTGCAGTAACGATAACGCCTGTTTTCTTTGCAGATTCAATTACAAGTTCACGGTCAATAGGCTTGATTGTTGCCATATTAACAACTCTTGCATTAATGCCTTCTGCTTTGAGTTCTTCATAAGCCATAAGTGCCTCGTTAACCATAAGACCTGTTGCGATAATTGTTACATCGTCGCCTTCTTTAAGCACATTACCTTTACCGATTTCGAATTTATAATTTTCATCGAATACTCTTGGCACTGCAAGACGACCAAATCGCATATAAACAGGGCCTTCGTGCTCTGCTGCTGCCATAACGCAAAGTCTTGCTTCAACATCGTCAGCAGGATTGAGAATAACCATATTTGGAATTGTTCTCATAAGACCGATATCTTCACAACACTGGTGGCTTGCACCATCTTCACCAACAGAGATACCTGCGTGAGTTGCGCCGATTTTAACATTAAGATTTGTATAACTGATTGAGTTTCTAACCTGTTCAAATGCACGACCTGCAGCGAACATTGCGAATGAT
>CALEJD010000090.1 GCA_937898195.1 uncultured Clostridia bacterium
CGGTGAGACTCATGACGGTTCAGCAACAATGGACTGGATGGCTCAGGAGCAGGAACGTGGTATCACAATCACATCTGCTGCTACAACATGTTTCTGGAAAGACCATCGTATCAATATCATCGACACTCCTGGACACGTTGACTTCACAGTTGAAGTTCAGCGTTCACTTCGCGTACTTGACGGTTCTGTAACTGTTCTTTGCGCAAAGGGTGGTGTTGAGCCTCAGTCTGAAACAGTTTGGCGTCAGGCTGACGAATACAAAGTTCCTAGAATGATTTATGTTAACAAAATGGACATTTTAGGTGCTAACTTCTACCGTGTTCTTGACATGGTTAAAGAAAGATTTAACTGTAACGCAGTTCCAATTCAGCTCCCAATCGGTGAAGAAAGCTCATTCAAGGGCATCATCGACCTTATCAATAATAACGCTATCGTTTATTATGATGATATGGGTAAAGATGTTCGTATTGAAGAAATTCCAGCTGATATGGTTGATAAAGCTGCAGAATATCGTAACAACCTTATCGAATCAGTTGCTGAACTCGACGAGGAACTTATGATGAAATATTTCGACGGTGAAGAACTCACAGTTGACGAAATCAAGTCAGTTATCCGTAAGGCTACACTTACTAACGAAATCGTTCCAATCTGCTGTGGTACTTCATATCGTAACAAGGGTGTTCAGCCACTTCTCGATGCTATCGTTGACTTCATGCCTGCTCCAACAGACATCGAAGCTATCAAGGGTGTTAACCCTGATACAGAAGAGGAAGAAGTTAGACACTCATCAGACGACGAGCCATTCGCAGCTCTCGCATTCAAGATTGCTAACGACCCATTCGTTGGTACACTTTGTTTCTTCCGTGTATATTCAGGTACAGTTAACGCTGGTACATCTGTTTATAACACAGTTAAAGACAACAAAGAAAGAATGGGTAGAATTCTTCAGATGCACGCTAACCACCGTGAAGACATTGAAACAGTTTATGCAGGTGACATCGCTGCTGTTGTTGGTCTTAAGAACACAACAACAGGTGATACTCTCTGTGATGAGAAACACCCAATTATCCTTGAATCAATGAACTTCCCAGAACCAGTTATCAGCGTTGCTATCGAACCAAAAACAAAAGCTGGTCAGGAAAAAATGGGTATCGCACTTTCAAAACTTGTTGCAGAAGACCCAACATTCCGTAGCTATACAGACGAAGAAACAGGACAAACAATCATCGCTGGTATGGGTGAACTTCACCTTGAAATCATCGTTGACCGTCTTCTTCGTGAATTTAAAGTTGAAGCAAACGTAGGTAAACCACAGGTTGCTTACAGAGAAACAATCCGTTCAGCTTCATCTTCTGACACAAAATATGCTCGTCAGTCAGGTGGTAAAGGTCAGTATGGTCACGTTAAGATTAATATTGAACCAAACCCAGATGGCGGTTACGAGTTTGTAAACAACATCGTTGGTGGTGCTATTCCTAAGGAATACCACAAAGCAGTTGACGACGGTATCCAGGGCGCTATGCAGTCAGGTGTACTTGCAGGCTATGGCGTTGTTGACGTAAAGGTTACTCTTTACGATGGTTCTTACCACGAAGTTGACTCTTCTGAAATGGCGTTTAAGATTGCTGGTTCAATGGCATTCAAAGATGCTGCTAAGAAGGCAAACCCTGTTATCCTTGAACCTATTATGAAGGTTGTAGTTATTACTCCTGAAGAATATATGGGTGACGTTATCGGCGACCTTAATAGCCGTCGTGGCGAAATTCAGGGCTTTGAAGACCGCTCAGGTGTTAAGCAGATTAACGCAAGAGTTCCACTTTCAGAAATGTTCGGTTACGCAACAGACCTCCGTTCTAAGACACAGGGCCGTGGTCAGTACGTAATGGAACCAGACGGATACAAAGAAGTTCCTAAGTCAATTTCTGAAAGCATCATTTCTGAAAGAAGCAAGAGAGACTAATATTTTCTTGCAAAAGACTTGAATTTTTTCAAGTTTATTGATACAATAAGTATCACAAATATTTTGTAAATTATTTTCAAAAATAAAGGGAGGAAATTCCAATGGCAAAGGCAAAATTTGAAAGAACTAAACCACACGTTAATATTGGTACTATCGGTCACGTTGACCACGGTAAGACAACATTAACAGCTGCTATCACAAAGACACTCGCTTCTAAAGGTCAGGCTGACTTCGTTGATTACGCAAACATCGACAAGGCTCCTGAAGAAAGAGAAAGAGGTATTACAATCAACACAGCTCACGTTGAGTACGAGACAGAAGCTCGTCACTATGCTCACGTTGACTGCCCAGGCCACGCTGACTACATCAAGAACATGATTACTGGTGCTGCTCAGATGGATGGTGCTATCCTTGTTATCGCATCAACAGATGGTCCTATGGCTCAGACAAAAGAACACCTTCTTCTTGCTCGTCAGGTTGGCGTTCCTTACATCATCGTTTTCATGAACAAAGTTGACCAAGTTGACGACCCAGAACTTCTTGAACTCGTTGAAATGGAAATCCGTGAAACTCTTGATGAGTACGAATTCCCAGGCGATGATACACCAATCATCAAGGGTTCAGCTCTTAAAGCTCTTGAAGCATCATCAGCTGATGACCCAGCTTGTGCTCCAATTTGGGAACTTATGGCAGCAGTTGACAGCTACATCCCAACTCCTGACCGTAAAGCAGACCAGCCATTCCTTATGCCTGTTGAAGACGTTTTCACAATCACAGGCCGTGGTACAGTTGCTACAGGTAGAGTTGAAAGAGGTCAGCTCAGAACTTCTGAAGAAGTTGAAATCGTTGGTCTTACAGACGAAAGAAGAAAGACAGTTGTTACTGGTATCGAAATGTTCAGAAAGCTTCTTGACTATGCAGAAGCAGGTGACAACATCGGTGCTCTTCTCCGTGGTATTCAGAGAAGTGAAATCGAACGTGGTCAGGTTCTTGCAAAGCCAGGCACAATCAACCCACACACAAAGTTCTCAGGTCAGGTTTACGTTTTGACAAAGGATGAAGGCGGCCGTCATACTCCTTTCTTCAACAACTACAGACCTCAGTTCTATTTCAGAACAACAGACGTTACAGGTACAATTTCTCTTCCAGCAGGTACAGAAATGTGTATGCCTGGTGACAACGTTGTTATGGACGTTGAACTCATCACTCCTATCGCTATCGAAGAAGGTCTTCGTTTCGCTATCCGTGAAGGCGGTAGAACAGTTGGTTCAGGCGTTGTTACTAAGATTAACGAATAATTTGATTATTCAATAATTTAAGCCCCATCCAAAAGGATGGGGCGTTTTTTTGCGTAAATGCTTGTAGGGGCGGGTCTCAGTCCCGCCCGATAAAAAAGACGAAGTTAATACTTCGTCTTTTTGCGTATTAAACACTCCATTTATGGCCACAGCTTTGACAAATCGCAACGGTTTCGTGTTTGAATTTAGTTTTGTCAGTGCCCTTGCGTTTACCGATTAATAGCCATAGTCCACAAGTGCAAATGATTAACATCATTCTTCCAATAGACCAAAGACAACCCATTTTTCTTTCTTTTGTTTTAGCTGATACTTGTTCTGTTGTGACTTGTACCTTTTCACTGCCACATTTTGGACATACCATAACGATAATCCTCCTCTCGTTTTTTATAATTCTATCATAATTTGTTTTATTTTGCAATACATTTGTTATGCATACAGTGGATATTGTTGTATATACAATAATATTGCAGAGGTGATATTATGAAAAAGTTTAAGATACCATCAGTTCCACCAACAACAAATAAATGTATTCGGTTTCCTAATGATTTAGTTGAAAGTGTAGAAAATGCAATAAAAGGAAAAAATTGTACATTTACCGCGTTTGTTATTGAAGCTGTAAGAGTTGCTTTGGAGAATTTGCAAGAAGAAAATGATTGAAAAATATAACTATTTACGGGCGGGCACTGAGACCCGCCCCCTACTATTGACTTAACTTTAAAAATATTTTATAATTAACAAGCATTAAAACCAAAGGAAGTATAATATGGAACAGAAAAAAATGGATAGAATTAGTGAACTCTATCGCAAATCACAGTCAGTAGGGCTTACAGAAGAAGAAAAAGCAGAACAAGCAGTGCTTCGTCGTGAATATATCGACAGTTTTAAACGCAGTTTAACAGGTCAACTTGACAATATGTATATCGTTGATGAAAAAGGGAATAAAACAAAGGTTGAACGCAAAGGCAAAAAGAAATAAAATTGAATATATTGGGGTATAATACGCCTTAAAACTTGACTAAACCGCTAAATATAGTGTATAATATTTGGTGGTTTAATTTTTTATTTTTTGGTAAAGGATGTAAAAGCTTATGGCAAAAAAAGCATCTTATGGTAATGAAAGTATTTCACAATTAAAAGGCGCTGACCGAGTAAGAAAACGTCCAGCCGTTATTTTTGGCTCAGATGGTATTGAAGGTTGTCAGCATTCTGTCTTTGAAATTCTTTCAAACTCAATCGATGAAGCAAGAGAAGGTTATGGTGATAAAATCGTTGTAACCCGTTTTCTTGATGGCTCAGTCGAGATTCAGGACTTTGGTCGTGGTATTCCCGTTGACTTCAATAAGAAAGAAAATTGCTATAACTGGGAATTAGTATTTTGTGAGTTGTATGCAGGTGGTAAATATGACACCAACGACGGTGGCAACTATGAATATTCATTAGGTCTTAATGGTCTTGGCCTTTGTGCAACACAGTATGCTTCAGAATATATGGATGCTGAAATTCATACAGGTGGCTTTAAATATCTTCTTCACTTTGAAAAAGGTGAAATTGCAGGGGATATGATTAAAGAGCCATATAATAAGCGTGACACAGGCTCTCGAATCCGTTGGAAACCTGACCTTAAAGTATTTACAGACATCAATATTCCACTTGAATATTATCAAGAAACTATCAAACGTCAGTCAGTTGTCAATGCCGGAATCAAGTTTATCCTTAAAAATCAAATTTCTGGCAGTAGCTTTGAAACATTCGAATATGTTTATGATAATGGTGTAACTGACTATGTAAAAGAAATAGCAAACGGAACAGAAATGTCAACAGTTCAGTTCTGGTCAGCAGAGCGCACAGGTCGTGACCGTGCCGATATGAAAGATTATCGCGTGAAGATTACTGCATCACTCTGTTTCTCAAATAAAATTCAACTTAAAGAGTATTATCATAACTCAAGCTTTTTGGAACACGGTGGTGCACCTGAAAAAGCATTCAGAAGTGCCTTTGTTGCTGAAATCGATAATTACCTTAAAACTAATGGTAAATATCTTAAAAGCGATTCAAAAATCAATTATCAGGACGTT
Source organism: uncultured Clostridia bacterium (assembly GCA_937898195.1). GTDB lineage: Bacteria > Bacillota > Clostridia > Oscillospirales > Acutalibacteraceae > Fimenecus. The sequence continues at coordinate 5,334 of CALEJD010000090.1, forward strand.
GAAGATTGCTTAATTTTAGTCGTTTCTTCATTCTCAACACAGACTTCTTATGAAAACCAGACTAAAAAAGCTATTACAAATAAATTCATTCAAGAGGCCATGACCGAATTTTTCCGTCATCAGCTTGAAATTTACTTCCTTGAAAATAAACTTGATGCAGATAAGATTACAAATCAGGTTCTTATCAATATGCGTTCAAGAATTAAGGCAGAAACAACAAGAATCAACATTAAAAAGACATTGCAGTCAAGCAATGATATGACTTCTCGTGTTGAAAAATTCGTTGATTGCCGTAGTAAAGACGTCAACGAAAGAGAAATCTTCATAGTAGAGGGTGACTCTGCTCTTGGTGCTTGTAAGCAGGCACGTGATTCATCGTTCCAAGCAATTATCCCAGTCCGTGGTAAAATTCTTAACTGCTTAAAGAGTGAATACGATAAAATTTTTAAGAGCGATATTATCGTTGACCTTATTAAAGTGCTTGGATGTGGCGTTGAAGTGAATTCAAAGAAGAGCAAAGAAGTTTCTTCATTCAATATCAACGATTTAAGATGGAATAAAGTTATTATCTGTACCGACGCGGACGTTGACGGATTCCACATCAGAACACTTATTCTCACAATGATTCATCGTCTTATGCCAACAATTATCCGTGAAGGCAAGGTATTTATTGCCGAATCACCACTTTACGAAATCCGTTCAAAAGACGAAACTTATTTCTGCTATACAGAAAAAGAAAAATCAGATGTATTAGAGCAAATCGGCAACGCAAAATACACAATTCAGCGTTCAAAAGGACTTGGTGAAAACGACGCTGATATGATGTGGCTTACTACAATGAATCCTAAAACTCGTCGTCTTATTAAAGTTGAACCTGACAATATCGAATCACTTATAAATGAAAAATTTGAACTCTTTATGGGTGACGACTTACAGGGCAGAAAAGACTTTATCGCAGAAAACGGTCATATATATATTGATTTAGCTGATATATCATAATGTAGGGGTCGGCGTCCTCGACGACCCGCAAAAATTCCTATTAAGGAGTAAAAAACTATGGCAAGAAAAAAGAAAACGGTTGAAACCGAAATCACCGAAGAGCAATTAAATGCCCATATTCTTGGCGCAGGTGAGGTTGTAACTCAAAATATTACTCATACTCTTGAAACCAACTTTATGCCATACGCAATGAGCGTTATCGTATCCCGTGCAATCCCTGAAATTGACGGTTTCAAGCCATCTCACAGAAAACTTCTTTATACAATGTATAAAATGGGGCTTTTAAACGGTGGCAGAGTTAAGTCTGCAAATATCGTTGGTCGCACAATGCAGTTAAACCCACATGGTGACGCTGCAATTTATGAAACAATGGTACGTCTTTCTCGTGGTAATGAGAGCTTGTTGCACCCTTATGTTGACTCAAAGGGTAACTTCGGTAAAGCATATTCAAAGAATATGGCTTTTGCCGCATCTCGTTATACTGAAGCAAAGCTTGAATCAATCGCAAGTGAGCTTTTTAAGGATATCGATAAAGATACAGTTGACTTTATGGATAACTATGACGCTACAATGCAAGAGCCAACATTGTTGCCTGTAACGTTTCCATCAATTCTTGTGAATGCAAATACAGGTATTGCCGTTGGTATGGCATCGTCAATCTGCTCATTTAATCTTCGTGAAATTTGCGAAACAACAATCGGTCTTATAAAAGATAACGATTTTGATGTTATGGAAACTCTCAAAGCCCCTGATTTTATTGGTGGTGGCAAGATTGTCTATAACCGTGACCAGATGGCTGAAATTTATCGCACAGGTCGTGGCGGATTTAAAGTTAGAGCAAAATATACTTATGATAAATCAAATAACTGTATCGATATTACTGAAATTCCACCAACAACAACTGCAGAAGCAATAATTGATAAAGTTATTGAAAGGGTTAAGGCTAATTCTATCCGTGAAATCAGCGATATTCGTGACGAAACAGATAAGAAAGGTCTTAAAATCACAATCGACTTAAAGCGTGGCACAGACCCAGAAAAGCTTATGCAAAAGCTTTATAAAATGACAACTCTTGAAGATACATTCTCTTGTAATTTTAATGTGCTTATAGCAGGCGTGCCACAGGTTTTAGGTGTTGCAGACTTGCTCTTAGAATGGATTGCATTCCGTACAGAGTGTGTAAACCGTCGTGTTTATTTTGATTTAACAAAGGCAAAGGATAAACTTCATCTCTTGTTGGGTCTTCAAAAGATTCTTCTCGATATCGACAAGGCAATTAAAATTGTCCGTGAAACTGAAGAAGAAGCAGAAGTTGTGCCAAACTTGATGATTGGCTTCGGCATTGATAAAATTCAGGCTGAATATGTTGCCGAAATCAAGCTTCGTCATTTAAACCGTGAATACATTCTTAAGCGCTTAAAGGATATCGACGACCTTAAAAAGCAAATTGAAGATATGGAAGATATTCTTTCAAGCAAAGCGAGAGTTAAGAAGATTATCGTTAAAGAGCTTGAAGCGATTGCCGATAAATATGGCAAAGACAGACTCACAGAAATTGTTTATTCACAAGAAATCGAAGAAATGGAAGAAGAAATCGAAGAAATTCCTGATTATCCTGTTACATTGTTCTTCACAAAAGAAGGCTATTTCAAAAAGATTACTCCATTGTCACTTCGAATGAGTGGTGAGCATAAGCTTAAAGAGAATGACGAAATCATTTCTACTGTTGAAACAACAAATAGCACAGAGCTTATGTTCTTCACAAATAAATGTCAGGTTTATAAAACAAGAGCAAATGAGTTTGACGATACAAAAGCAAGTGTGTTGGGTGACTATGTGGGCACAAAACTTCAGATGGAACCCGACGAAACTGCTATTTCAATGGTTGTTCTTAAAGAGTATAAAGGTTATATGCTCTTCTTCTTCCAAAATGGTAAAGTAGCAAAGGTTGACATCTCTGCTTATGAAACCAAGACTAACCGTAAAAAGCTCATTAAGGCTTATTCTGATAAGAGTCCATTGGTTGCAGCAATCTATGTACCACAGGATAAAGAATTTGTAATCCGTTCAAGCGCAGGTAGATATTTGCTCTTCAATTCAGGTGCAATTTCTTCTAAGACTACAAAGGATAGTCAAGGCGTTGCAGTTATGACTCTCAAAAAAGGTCATCGCATTGAAGAGGTGACAGATTATGTTGACGGCAGATTCGCAAAACCTGCTCGTTATAGAACAAAGAACTTGCCTGCAACAGGCGCAATACTTAGTGCCGACGACCAAGGCGAACAATTGACTTTTTAAGTGCAAAATTTAAAATGCAAAGTGTAAAATGTAGGGGCGATTCACGAATCGCCCTTTCTCTTTTTGTTGACAAACATTTCATTAAATGATATATTTGAATTAGAGATATATGAAAGGGTGGAGAATATGGATAGAGAACAATTTAAAAAATGGATTAAAATAATTCTTTTTGTAGTAGCCTTGGCATTTGCAGGGTTGATTGTTGCCGGAATAGCAGATTCATCAGGGTTTGTAGTTGACAACTTTATGAAACCTGTTTACATCATAATTCCACTGTTTTTCATAGCGCCGGCAGGCATACTTTATATAATATATATGTTTGTTGAAAAAGGTGAATTTTTATGAAAAATTGCAAATATTCTGCTATGTATTTTAGCTGTTTATTTGTTTGTTGCTGTTTTGTCCAATTATCAGAATAGAAACAAATATGAACAACTTGATAATATAGAAAGTCAGATTGTAAACAGTGTTTTTGAAAAGACAGATATTGAAAAAGAAGACTCGTTTTTGAACCCATTTTATTATTCGATTGGCAAAATGATGGTTTATGAAAGTGAAAATAATGAGTATGTAGTTGGTGTTGATAATAAAACTAAGTGTTATATTGATGTGTATTGCGCAGATAACTATATTCTAGGGTTTAATAGAATTGAAAACAGCATGGAGCATTATATTAATATTTTTAAAATGACTTCTCGTAATGAGATAACTATATTAGAAGATGGCACTGGAGAATATGAAGGATTAGGTTATAAATGGGAGTATATTGAATGTGAAGAAGAACATGGTAAATGGAACTTTGTAAAATTTGCGATTATGATAACTTATGAGAATAGTGCTTATCTTGTAAATATGGAAATTTCAAACGATAAATCATTTGAAATTGATATGGATGCTGAAGCAGAAAAGATTATTACTTTGTTAAAATCCAATGAGATTTTAACAAAATAGTTTTCATTAACAATTCTATTATTTAATGATATATTTGATTTAGGGTTATATGAAAGTTAGTCGCAAAAGACACACACGGAAAACCATCTCTTATAAAGTATTAAAACCCAATTTGGAGGTAAAGAAAATTGTTTGAATCATCAGCAAATTTTTATACAATTTCGTTTATCGCTATGTTTTGCATTATAGTAGGTTTATCGCTCATAATTGTAGTTAGGCAATGGTGGAAAAATAGATATTCACCTCTCATTGTAACTCAAGCGACAATTTTAGATAAACGTATTGAAAAACATTATATTAGGAGTAAGCGAAGTGCTGGTATTGGATACAGAACACGAAAAGTTATGATTTATTATATAACTTTTAATTTAGAAGGGGGAGAACATATAGAATTACGCACAGATGAATCAGTGTATTCAGAACTGCAAAGTGGAGATTATGGAAAACTAACATTTAAAGGTTCCAAGTATATGGGATTTGTAAGAGAAAACTAATATTGTTCACAAATGTAGGGGACGATGCCCATGTCGTCCCGTTATATATAAAAAAAAACCGACCATAAAATATGGTCGGTACAGACTAAGTGGCAAACGCAAATACAACACTTTTGTCTGCAAAAATATTATTATCATAAATAATATTATTATTCATAAAAAAATATGAAAAAATTTCAAAAAACACTTGCATTTTTAGAAATCCTGTGTTAGAATATCAAGGCTGTTAAAAATATAGTGATTTGGAGGTTCGAGAAATGTCAGCACTTCAGATAGTTTTAGGCATAGTTCTTATTGTTTTGGCAGTTTTAATTATTGTGCTTGTTATGTTGCAAGAAAGTCATCAACAAGGTCTCTCTGGTGCCATTTCTGGCGGTTCTTCTGAATCTTTCTTCGGCAAGAATAAAGTTAGAACAGACGAAGCAAAGAAAGCATTCCTTACAAAGATTTTGGCTTCAATTTTCCTTGTGCTTGTGCTTGTTGCTTCAATCGCAGTAATTTTTGCTTAAATAAAAAACAATCCCGATATTAATCGGGAATATATGATCCACTAGCTCAGTTGGCAGAGCACTTGACTTTTAATCAAGGTGTCCGGAGTTCGAATCTCCGGTGGATCACCAAATTAAAAAGACAGGTCAAAGACCTGTCTTTTTTTGCCTATTCAGGCGGGGAAATACACGGTCAAAATTTCCTTGACAATAATTTCATAATATGCTATATTTACTTTAACGCTTTAAAGCGAATACGTAGATAGTAAAAATTAAAAATTCTTTTATCTTTGTTCTATTGATTTTTATTGGTAAATGAAGTAAAATATCAAAATATTATGTAGTTTTTTGGAGAATGAAAATGACAATCGTACACTTACTTGAAAAGAACGCTCGCGAGTTTCCAAATGACGTTGCGTTGGTTGAAATCAACCCCGAACAACCCGAAACAAGACGAATCACTTGGAGTGAATTTGAACTTGTTGAACCGGGTGCAAGACGTCCTTATCGTCGCGAAATCACTTGGGGTGTTTTTGAAGAAAAAGCAAACAGGTTTGCAAATATGCTCACCCAGAACGGAATAGGCAAGGGAAATAAAGTTGCAATTCTTTTAATGAATTGTATCGACTGGTTGCCTATATACTTTGGTATATTAAAAACTGGCGCTTTGGTTGTGCCACTTAATTTCCGTTATTCATCAGACGAAATTGACTACTGCCTTGACCTTGCGGAAGCAGATGTTTTGGTTTTTGGTAACGAATTCGTAGGACGAATTGAAGCAGTAGCAGATAAAATCAGCAAAAAGTGTAAACTTATATATTTTGGTGCAAGTTGCCCTGCTTTTGCAGATGATTATAACGAATTGGTTTCTGAATGTTCAAGCACATTTCATGGCTGTTGGCTTGAAGAGTCAGACGATGCTGCAATTTACTTCTCATCAGGCACAACTGGTTTCCCAAAAGCAATTTTACATAACCACGAAAGTCTTATTCACTCTTGCAGATGTGAACAGGCACACCATAATCAGACAAAGGATGACTGTTTCCTTTGTATTCCACCACTTTATCACACAGGTGCAAAAATGCACTGGTTTGGTAGCCTTTTAAGTGGCTCAAAAGCAATTATTCTCAAAGGTACACAGTCAAGAAATATCCTTAAAGTTGCAAGTGACGAGAAATGTACAATCGTATGGCTTCTCGTCCCTTGGGCACAGGATATTCTCAATGCCATTGACCGTGGTGAAATCGACTTAAATGAGTTTGATTTCTCTAATTGGAGACTTATGCATATTGGCGCACAGCCTGTTCCACAGAGCCTTATCAAGCGTTGGCTTGAATACTTCCCAAATCAGCAATATGACACAAACTATGGACTTTCAGAGTCAATAGGTCCTGGTGCAGTGCATTTAGGTGTAGAAAATGTGCGTAAAGTTGGTGCAATCGGTGTTCCGGGTTACGGTTGGCAGACAAAGATTCTTGACCCTGACGGTAACGAAGTTAATAAAGGTGATGTTGGTGAACTTTGTCTTAAAGGACCGGGTGTTATGACTTGCTATTATCGTGACCCTGAAGCAACTGCTGCAACACTTAAAGATGGTTGGCTTTTAACAGGCGATATGGCTATGCAAGACGAAGAAGATTTTATCTATCTTGTTGACCGTAAAAAAGACGTTATCATCACAGGTGGTGAAAACCTTTATCCTGTACAGATTGAAAACTTTATGGCTTCTCACGAAAAAATCAAGGACGTTGCAGTTATTGGTCTTCCTGACACAAGACTTGGTGAAATCGCAACAGCTATTATTGAAGTCAAAAAGGGTATGACTTGCACAGAAGAAGAAATCAATGAATTCTGTATGAGCTTGCCAAGATATAAGAGACCAAGAAAGATTATTTTTGCAGATGTGCCAAGAAATCCAACAGGTAAAATCGAAAAACCAAAACTCCGTAAAATTTACGGTGGCGAAGGTCTTGTTGATTCACAGAATAAGTCTTAAATTTATATAGAAAAGAGATTTTGAAAATGAAAAAATTGATGATAGGTAATCAAGCAGTCGCAGAGGGATTGCACGATGGTGGATTAGGTGTAGTTTCAAGTTATCCGGGTACACCATCAACTGAAATTACTGAATTTTTAAGTAAATTTGATGATATTCACAGCGAATGGGCACCAAACGAAAAGGTTGCTTGCGAAGTTGCATTCGGCTCATCACTTGCAGGTGCGCGTTCAGCTTGTGCTATGAAACACGTTGGTCTTAACGTTGCTGCTGACCCACTTTTCACACTTTCATATACAGGTGTTAACGGCGGTCTTGTAATCTGCGTTGCCGATGACCCTGCAATGCACTCATCACAGAATGAACAGGATTCTCGTCACTATGCAATGGCATCAAAAGTACCAATGCTTGAGCCTGCTGACTCAATGGAAGCATATACATTTGCAAAGAATGCTTTTGAATTGTCAGAAAAGTATGATACTCCTGTTCTTCTTCGTATGTGCACAAGAATTGCACACAGCCAGTCAATTGTTGAAACAAGTGAAAAAGTTCCAGCTGTATTAAAGGATTACGAAAAGAATCCATCTAAATATATAATGACTCCTGCAAATGCAATTAAACGCCATCCACTTGTTGAAGAAAGAACACTTAGCCTTCAGGAATTTGCGGAAAACTGTGAATATAATAAAGTTGAAATGAACTCTGATGAAATTGGTATTATCACATCAGGTTGTTCATATCACTATGTTAAAGAAGTAATGGGGGATAGCGCTAGCATCCTTAAAATCGGTATGCCATACCCATTACCTGTAAAGCTCATTAAAGATTTCGCATCAAAGGTTAAAACTCTTTATGTTATCGAAGAGCTTGACCCATTCATTGAGAATCACGTAAAAGCACTTGGTATAGATTGTATCGGTAAAGAGAAATTCTCAATTTTAGGCGAATTTTCTCAAAGCACAATCGCAAAAGCATTCGGTAAGGAATTACCTGAAAGTGTTTCAGCAGATTCAGTTATTCCAAATCGTCCACCAATGATGTGTGCAGGTTGCCCACACAGAGGTTTATACTATACACTTGCAAAGAATAAGATTACAGCACTTGGTGACATTGGTTGCTACACTCTCGGTGCAGCACCACCACTCAATGCACTTGATTCAACACTTTGTATGGGTGCGTCAATTTCAGGTCTTCACGGCTTTAACCTTGCAAGAGGTAGTGAAACAGAGAAAAAGAGTGTTGCAGTTATAGGCGACTCAACATTTATGCATTCAGGTATGACAGGTCTTGTAAATGTGGCGTATAATGCTACAAATTCAACTGTAATTATCGTTGATAACTCAATTACAGGTATGACAGGCCATCAGCAGAACCCTACAACAGGTTATAATATTAAAGGTGACCCTGCTGCTAAGGTTGACCTTGAAGCACTTTGTAAGGCTCTCGGTATCAACAGAGTACGTGTTGTTGACCCTTATGACCTTAAGGCTTGCGATACAGCAGTTAAGGAAGAATTGGCAGCAGATGAACCATCAGTTATTATTTCTCGCAGACCTTGTGTGCTTCTCAAATCAGTTAAACACGAAGCACCACTTAAAGTGGATAATGATAAATGCCGTTCTTGTAAGAGATGTATGACACTTGGTTGTCCTGCAATCAGTATGAAAGATGGCAAAGCAAAAGTTGATGCAACATTGTGTGTGGGTTGTGGCGTATGTAAACAACTCTGTGCATTTGATGCAATCGTTTAAGGGAGGGGACTTAAAATGAAAACTGTTAGTGTTATGATAGTTGGTGTCGGTGGACAGGGTAGTCTTCTCGCATCAAAATTGTTAGGTCGTCTTCTCGTCGATGAAGGCTATGACGTAAAAGTTAGCGAAGTTCACGGTATGAGTCAGCGTGGTGGCTCGGTTGTAACTTATGTTCGTTTTGGCGATAAAGTGTATTCACCAATTATCACAGACGGTGAAGCAGATATTATTATCTCATTTGAAAAACTCGAAGCAGGTCGTTATGCTAATTACCTTAAAAAAGACGGTAAAATAGTTGTGAATACTCAGCAGATTGACCCAATGCCTGTTATTATCGGTGCTGCCCAGTATCCTGAAAATGTGCTCGACGAATTGAGAGAAAAGGGCGTAAGCGTGGATGCTCTTGATGCTTTGTCACTTGCTGAACAAGCAGGTTCATCAAAGGCTGTTAATATTGTTCTTATGGGTAAGGCAGCAAAGTATTTCAATATCCCTTACGAAAGCTGGATTACAGCAATCGAAAATACAGTCGCTCCAAAGTTTGTAGAGATGAACAAAAAAGCTTTTGAATTAGGCTATAATTCATAAATAAAAAATTTTAAAAACTACTTGACTATGAACATTTAGCGTGCTAAAATGTTAAAGTAATAAAGACGCTTGAGCGGAAAATAGTACCCGAAAATATCATCTTTAGAGAGCTGCGGTTGGTGTGATGCAGTGGTGTAAAGTCGGTGAATTCATTCCGTGAGTCGTTGGCTGAAGGCGATTGCTGTGTAGGTCAAACGGGTTCGACCGTTATATTGACAAGGGTGTGTTTGCACTCGGAGGCCGTTATCGTGATATAATGGTAAATAGAGGTGGTACCACGGGAAATTTCTCGTCCTCTGTATTCCGAATTGGAATGCAGAGGATTTTTTTATTGCTTCTGCAATCCAAAACAACCTTATTTCTAATTGCAGAAAGGACGAAAACAAAATGGAAAAACGTTACTATCAGAAAGAAATTGAAACCATGCCTGTTGAAGACATCAAAAAGCTTCAATCAGAGAAATTGGTGAAACAAGTAAAGCATGTTTATGAAAATGTACCTTACTACAAAAATTTAATGGATGAAAAAGGCGTTACACCTGACGACATTAAAGGAATTGAAGATTTGCACAAGCTTCCATTCCTTACAAAAGCAGATTTAAGAGATGCTTATCCTTATGGCTTACTTGCAAAACCACTTAACGAATGCGTGAGAATTCATTCAACATCAGGTACAACTGGCCGTCGAGTGGTTGCATTCTATACTCAGCACGACGTTGACTTGTGGGAAGACTGCTGTGCTCGTGCAATCGTTGCGGCAGGTGGCTCAAATGAAGATGTTTTACAGGTAGCTTATGGTTACGGACTTTTCACAGGCGGTGCAGGTCTCCATGGTGGTGGACATAAGGTTGGTTGTCTTACACTTCCAATGTCATCTGGCAATACAGAAAGACAAATTCAATTTATGATGGACCTTAATTCAACTATTCTCTGTTGTACACCATCATATGCTGCATATATTGGTGAATCATTGAAAGAACAGGGCTATACACCTGACCAAATTCCACTTAAAGCAGGCATCTTCGGTGCTGAAGCATGGACTAATGAAATGCGTCGCCAAATCGAAGAAACACTCGGTATCAAGGCTTATGATATCTACGGACTTACAGAAACATCAGGTCCCGGTGTATCCTTCGAATGTGAAGAACAGACAGGTATGCACATTAACGAAGACCATTTCTTAGCAGAAATCATTGACCCTGAAACAGGTGAGGTTTTACCTGAGGGTAGCAAGGGTGAACTTATATTCACAGCTCTTGATAAAGAGGCGTTCCCACTTCTTCGTTACCGCACAAGAGATATTTGTGTACTTAAACGCGAAAAATGTTCTTGTGGCAGAACATTCATTAAAATGGCAAAACCAATGGGTAGAAGTGACGATATGCTCATTATCCGTGGTGTTAATGTATTCCCAAGCCAGATTGAAACAGTTCTTCTCAATGAAGGCTATCAACCTAACTATCAGATTGTCATTGACCGTGTGAATAATAACGATACATTTGATGTTCTTGTTGAAATGAATCCTGACAAGTTCTCTGATACAGTTGGTGGCATCACATCACAAGAAAAAGCACTTGCAAATGCTATGAAGATTATGCTCGGTATCAATCCTAATGTTAAACTTGTTGCACCAAAGAGCATCGCTCGTAGCGAAGGCAAAGCAGTCCGTGTTATTGATAAACGTAAGCTTTATGATTAATTGAAAGGGGATTTAATTATGTCATTAAAACAATTAACTATATTCGTTGAAAACAAAAAAGGTGCATTAGTTGATATTACAAAAACACTTGCAGATAACAATGTTAATCTCCGTGCATTATCTATTGCAGATACACAGGATTTCGGTATTCTTCGTCTTATTGTAAATGATAATGATACCGCAACAAAAGCATTGACAGAAGCAGGTTATCTTCTTAAAATGACCGATGTTGTCGGTGTTAAAATCGGTGACCAACCGGGTAAACTCTCAACTGCACTTGATGTCCTTGATAAAGCTGATATCAATATGGAATATCTTTACGCATTTATGGCTCGTACAGAAAAACATGCTTATGTTGTTCTTCGTGTTGCTGATAATGCTCAAGCAGAAAAAGTATTAGAAGATGCAGGGTTCCATATGATTACCGACACAGATATCAATAAATTATAAGATATAAAAAGACGCTCTAATTAAGTTTAGAGCGTCTTTTAGTTTGAATATGAAATTATATTCCTTTGCAAGCAAAATCCTGCCAAGCGCTATCCTGAGAGAGTTTTCCACCATCTTTAAATTTCTTTAAAGCATTTGCATCATTTTTGAGCCATGCATCAAACCAAGCGACTGCATATCCTGAATATTCAGTTGGGTTTGTGCAACAACGAGTGTGTATTGCATTTGTCTTACAAGCATATACAGCAGGGCCTTTGCAGTTTTCATAAGCAGGAACAAGCCATTGTTTTGCATTTACAATCATATCAGTTGAGCCACCAATGAAAAATGTTGGTGCAGAAAGTTTTTCAGCTTCTTCTACAAAGTTACTACCAGCAAATGAAACAACGCAATCAACTCTTGAGTCAGCGGCTGCAGCGTTAACAGAGCTTCGACCACCTTGAGAGTGACCAGCAAGACCGATTTTGTTCACATTGATTTTGTTGTGGAAAATACTTTCAGAATCTTTGCTTTGAGCTATTAAGAAATCAACAGATTTAAGTTGTGCTGTGCCGTCAGCAGACATAGTTTCTGTATTGGCGATGACAATATATTTGCCCTTTGCAAGCTCAACAAGCAAGTTTTCATATATATCATAAGAAAATCCTGTGCCGTTAGCAAAGGCAATAATAGGGTATGTATTGTTTGTTTCTTGAATATTTGATGGGTAGAACACAATCTGACCGTTACCAAAATCTTTTTTCTTAATGGTAACAGGTGTTGAACCCGTCTTTTTAGTTGTAGTTTCATCAGAAGACTTTTTAGTGGTAGTTTCGGTTGGCTTTTGTGTTTGTTTTGTAGTTGTTTCACTTGTTGATGATTCAACGTCATTATTGCTTGTTGCTTCTGTCGTAGTTGTTGAACTGTTATCAACAGGCTCTTCTTTGCTACAACCAACAATACAGAAAAGCATAACAAAAACTAATAATAAAGATAAAACCTTTTTCATAAACATTCTCCCCATATCTCTATTCTTATGTTTATTATATCACATAAAAATAATCTATCAAGACAAATAACGCATAAATAAATACACAAATCCTATTGACTTTTAAGACGATAAAATATATAATATTTGAGCAACTGAATAAGGACCACTAGCTCAGTTGGTTAGAGCATCCGGCTCATAACCGGACGGTCATAGGTTCGAGTCCTATGTGGCCCACCAAAAAGCACCTAACTAAATGTTAGGTGTTTTTTATTTGTTAATTTCTTACATCGACTCGAACCTGTGAAGGTTTTTGCGTTAAAAACGATATAGTATATCGTTTTTAGCAAAAAGGCGCGAAACATTTATGTTGAGCGTATAGTATGCGAGGCTTTGCCGAAGCAGACGGTCGAGTCCTATGTGGCCCACCAAAAAGCACCTAACTATTAGTTAGGTGCTTTTTTAATTTTTACAATACTTTTCTATTGCTTTGCTTATAAATTGGGCTGTACCGTCAGAATGCTTATCCATATTATTTTTAAACCTTTCGTCTGCCACATACATTTGACCAAGTGAAAATAGTATTTCACTTGTACAGGTATAAAAGTTATCTGTAATATAGTTTTGAAGCTTTTTAACAAGTTCTTGTGCATCAGTTGAATCAAAGCTTGACCCGCTATTCATACATTTGGCGAACTCTTCAAGAATATTATCTAACCCCTCACTCATTGCATTAAAATTATCTTCAGAATAACCCTTTGTTTTTTTTGAGTATTCTTTATAAGCCTGGGTTTCTCCCCATTTTTCTTTTACTTCGTTTTTGTAATTCATAATTTACCTCTATTCAAGATTATCGTAATTAAGTCCTATTTGCTCACGGATTTCATCAAGAAGATGCATAACATCTAAAGTAGCTTTAAGTGGTACCATTCGGCTTTCTTTAAGTCCTTCTCGAATTTCTTGTGCTACTGTATCAAACTCATCAACATAAGAGTTGATTTTTGGTCCGTTACCCTTATAAGTCTCTTTTTTGAACATTGATTTTTTATATGTAACACCATTCATTGCATGATAAAGAGTTGCTTTTATTTCACCTTTATCACCTTTAATTGACATTTTTTCAAAGCCCTTAAAGTCTGCAATAGATGCACTTATATTCACTTTAAAATTAGGATAAGTAAACACAATTTCTTCACT
>CALEJD010000091.1 GCA_937898195.1 uncultured Clostridia bacterium
CTGCGTGACCAGGTGTGTCAAGGAATGTGATGTATTGACCGTTAAGGTTTACTCTATAAGCACCGATGTGCTGAGTAATACCACCTGCTTCAGTAGCAGTAACATTTGTGTTCTTAATAGCATCAAGAAGTGATGTTTTACCGTGGTCAACGTGTCCCATAACAACTACAACAGGGTCACGTGTTACAAGGTTTTCTTCATCGTCTTCTGAATCGTCGATAATTCTTTCTTCGATTGTTACCACAACTTCACGATTAACCTTTGCACCAAGTTCAGTTGCAACGATTTCAGCTGTGTCATAGTCGATAACTTCGTTAACAGAAACCATCATACCAAGAGTGAAGAGTTTCTTGATAACTTCAGCAGCAGTCATTTTAAGACGAGACGCAAGCTCACCAACTGTGATTTCGTCACCAACTGTGATTACAGGTGGTTTCTTTGCTCTTTCTGCTGCAATTCTCTGAAGTCTTTCTGCTTCTGTTTCTTTCTTGCCACTTCTCATACCTTGCTTGCGGTATTGCTGACTCTTTTGTTTAAGCTTCTGCTTTTTAACCATATTGTCACTGTTGTGAGTATTAGCAGGAGCAATATTTTCATATTTTTCGTTGTATTTTTCAGCGTCGAAAGAGTTTGCTCTTGTGTCGATTGTACGCTTTTCACCCTTTGTACGAGCCTGCATTGGCTTTGCAGGGTCTTTTTCTTTCTTCTTTGGTTGCTCAACAGGTTTTGAAGGAGCTGTTGCAGGAGCATCTTTCTTTGCTTTTTGTGGAGCTTTATCTGCTTTTGGAGCAGGAGCTTCCTTTTTCTCTGCTTTGGGTTTTTCTTTTGGAACTGCATTAAAATATGCGTCAAAGCTTTCAACAGAGTTGTCTTTTGTGATTATATCGAAAAGAAAGTCGAGTTCTTGATTCTCAAGAGCTGTCTGGGACTTCTTTTCACCTTCAAAATGCTTTGAAAGGTTTTCTATAACATACTTGCTCTGAATATCAAAATCTTTTGCAAGTTCATGTACTTTATATTTTTTCGTCATACTCGTGACCTCCCGTTAAAATAGTGTAAAGCCTGTTTGCGAAATTCTCTTCATCAATAGTGAAAACGCCTGCTTTTTTGCCGATTACAAGACCTAAATCCTGCATTGTGAAGTCGGCTGTCAAAAACTTGGTTTTTCTTGAATCAAATCCACATTCATCTGCGATTTCTTTCTTGAGTCTGTCAGACGCGTCAGAACAGGTGATAGCAAGAAAAGCTTTTCTTTGCTTTATTGATGTGACTGCGGCATCGTGCCCAAGTGACATTTTCCCTGCTCGTCTGCAAAGACCGAGAATACCTTTTAAATCATTGTTCATTTTTTGAAATCTCCGTCAACATCTGTTCATAAACTTCGTCAGGAATCGCAATTTTAAAGGCTTTGTCAATCCTGTGTGATTTTCTGGCTTTTTGAAGACAATCGGCGTTGTTGCAAATATATGCGCCTCTGCCTGATGCCTTGCCTGTAAGGTCAAGAGAAACTTCACCATCAGGACTTTTCACTATTCTGACAAGTTCTTTCTTTGGTTTCTGTTCACCACAACCATTGCACTTGCGCATTGGAATTTTCTTTTGCTTCATTGCTGATGCCTCCGTTTAGTTTAATTAGCCCTCGTAAAAACCACTTTCGGGTTTAATGTCAATATTCCAACCTGTAAGTTTTGCAGCAAGGCGAGCGTTTTGTCCCTTATTGCCGATAGCAAGTGAAAGTTGGTGGTCAGGCACAGTAACCTGACAAGTTTTCTTTTCTTCATCAGTGATTTCAACGCTGAGAACGTTTGCAGGTGCTAAAGATGCACCAATGAATTCTGCTGGGTCGTCACTGTATTTAACAATATCAATCTTTTCTCCGCCGAGCACTTCAACAATGTTGTTTACACGAGCACCGCGCTGACCGATACAAGCACCGATTGGGTCAACATTTTCATCAGAACTGCTAACAGCCATCTTTGTTCTTGCACCTGCTTCACGAGAAACTGAATGAATAGTAACAAGTCCGTCATAAATTTCAGGAACTTCTTGCTCGAAAAGTCTCTTTACAAGACCTGAATGAGTTCTTGAAATCATAACTCTTGGGCCACGGTCTGTGTCTTTAACTTCAACAACATAAACCTTTGTGAGTTCGCCTTCAACGAATGTTTCACCTGGTACTTGCTCGCTCTTTGGAAGAACTGCTGTGCCTTTGCCGATTTCAAGAGTAACGTTGCCGTTGATTGGGTCAATTCGGCTTACCTTTGCTGTAACAAGGTCACGGCTCTTTGACTGGAATTCTCTGATTACCTGTCCGCGTTCTGCTTCCTTGATGCCCTGACGGATAACGTGCTTTGCTGTCTGAGCAGCAATTCTGCCAAATTCCATTGTGCTCTTTTCGATTTCAAGCACTTCGCCAGCTTTTGCATCTTCGCGATAAGCTTTTGCATCTTCAACGAGAATGTCTGTGTCATAGTCGTCGATTTCGTCAACGATGTTGAGAGTAACAACTACCTTAATTGTTTGCTTTTCAGCGTCGATTAAACAAGAAACAACATCTTTTCCGCCGTAGTCTCTTCTGAGAGCAACAACGATAGCGTTTGCGATTCTTTCATAGAGATAATCAACATCAATACCTTTTTCGTTAGCCATCAATTCAACAGCTTCGAAAAATTCTTTAAATTCATTCTTTTTTGCTTTTGCCTTTGCCATTTTTCCAAAAACCTCCTAGTTTATCTTAGTCAATATCGCCGATGCCTTCAAAATCGTCGGCTTTAATCCAAGATGCTTCTTTATATTTAATATTAAGCTCTGTTTCTTCATCCAGAGCAATGGTTACGCCTTCTTTATCAAAAGCAGTGAGAATACCTTTATATTCTCTCTTGCCTTCAAATGCTTTGATAAGTCTTACCATAATTTTTTCACCCATATATGTTTCAAAGTGAAAATCACGGGTGAGCTCACGCTCAATGCCGGGAGATTGAACCTGCAAGTTGTATGCCTGTTCAATAGGGTCAGCGTCGTCAAGTGGCTTGTCAATTGCGTGGTGCATATCAACACAATCGTCAATTGTCACGCCATCTTCTTTGTCAATAGTAATGCGAAGATACCAACGAGCACCTTCTTTAACAAATTTAACATCCCAAAGAATGAGACCTAATTCGTCGGCGATAGGTTTTGCAATATCCCACACTACTGCGGCGGTGTTTTTCTTCATAAAAACCTCCTGATATTTAATTTTTGAAAAAAGTTCCATATAAATTCAAGAGAGCGGGTCGCCCCACTCTCTGTCAATACCAATATTCTTACCATAGAGAATATAACATATAATTTTATAAAAATCAATAGTTTTTTCACTTTTTATATACAATATAATATATAGAAACAAAAATTTTGCATTTTGCACTTTGCATTTTGCACTTTACAAGTCATCTGCATCCTGTTCGGGGACAACGGCATCCTGCGGATTGCCGGTGTACCATCCGTTTGCATCAAACTGCTTGGCGTTTTCTTCACCAGTCCATATTTCTGAAATTTCAGCGGTCATTTTCTCAATTCGCTTTCGAGCGTCAATGCTTTTTTGCTTATTGTTTTTCTTAAAAAACATAGTTTCACCTCCACAATATTATTCTTTCTCGAGGTACTATAAATTTTTCAAAGAAAAAATCATCAAAATTTGCAAAAAATGAAAATAAAATGTATTGATATAATATTGACTTTTGAAAAATCATATTGTATAATGACTAGGAGTAAAGGTGTAATTGCCTTAATTTCGGTTTTTATTTGAAAGGAAAAATTGTTATGAAAAAAGTTATTTCATTTGTAGTTACAATTGCTCTTGTTCTTTCAATGAGCGTTTGTGCATTCGCAGCTGTAGCTCCTGCAGCAGACGCTGATTATGATGCATGGGTAAGTTATTATACAGAAGTTCTTACAGATGCAACTCTTACTGATGATGCTAAAATAGATACTATTGTTGCTAATATGCCGGCTTCAAAAGCACTTTTCTATGCAACACTTGATAAGGCTGTTGCTGATGTAATCACAGATACTGTTGAAGCAGAAGAAGTTTTAAATGCAGTTAACGACAAGTTGATAGCTAAATACGGCTGGGGCTTGGACGAAGCTGAATGGGAATATGAAGTGGAAGAAAACCTTGATATAAACATTGATAACTTTATTGGCAATCCTGCAGACGGTAATGTTGCACCAAATGTTCCAAATGAAGAATCTTCAACTCTTGAAGAAGATGGGGACGACGATTCAGATGGTTCAGGCAGCTTCCTTGACACAATTCTTAGTGTTCTTGGCGGTCTTGGTGACATTCTCTTCGGTGGTGGCGGAGAAACTCCTGAAGAACCAACAGACGATAACAATGACCCATGGGGTGGCGAAGAACCAACATCAGGTGACAACAATGGTTCACAGGTTCCAAATCAGGGTGACACATCAGTTGTTGCAGTTGCAACAGTAGCACTTGTAGCTGGTGCAGCACTTGTTCTTACAAGAAAAAAGAGCGAAGACGCTGAATAATTTTTACATAACATAATTTTGATTATACAGACGGAAGTTTTATAACTTCCGTCTTTTTTTTATTTTGTTAAACAAAAATATTGACAACCTATAAAAACATTGCTACAATAATAATTGCAGGGCGAACAAATGTTCGATTAGAGCGCGCGAGAAAATCGTGCGTTCTTGTTTTTTCGTAAAAGGAGGAATAGGCATTGTATTTTGGTCATCAGATAACTGAACTTGCTGTGGATGAATATGCATTTTTGACAGAAAATTTTGAATTTACAAATGAAGATGAAATAAAAAATGGTGTGGGATATATTGTCTTCAACAGAAAAAGAAATATTCTCAATACAGTAAAAAAGGTTATAGAAAATGAGTTAAGTGCTTTAGAAAAAGACCTTGTTCTTGATTTTTGGGGCAAGGAACTAACTGTTGAAGAACTTGCAGAAAAATATAAAATTTCAAGGGCTAGTGTTTATCGTTATTTAAACAATGCCAAGAAAAAGATTGAAAAATTTATAAAATATGTGCTCGTTTATGACGACGCAGTACAACAATATTCCATATCGGATTTTTTTAATTTTATTAAGGGAGATTTACATTGAAAACTGAGAATATGACTCTTGTTGAGTTGGGGCAAGAATATGAAAAGCATATTGAAATGCAACAATATTTTATAGACAAATGTAAAGACGATATAAAAAGAGCCGAAAAATCGAGGGATAATAATGCAGTTATAGAGTTGAAATCAAAATTACAAAAATTTTATGAGATAAAAAGAGAGCTCTCTGAAACTGCAGATACACTTAAAAATTATTATAAAGGAGATGATGAGCTTGACAGCTTATAAAGGAATAGATGTATCCAAATGGCAGGGCGAAATCAACTGGTCAAAGGTGAAAAATGCAGGCATTCAGTTTGCAATGCTTCGTTCGACTTTCGGCTGGGGTGGGACATATAAAGATAAATGTTTTGAATATAATTATAAACATGCCAAAGAAGTGGGTATAGCAGTGGGGGCTTATCATTATTCTTATGCTACAACACCCGAAGAAGCAATTAAAGAAGCAGATTGGTGTTATTCTGTAATCAAGGGCAAAAAGTTTGAATATCCGATAGCCTATGATATGGAAGAAAATAAGATAGCGTCTCTTGGTAAAGAAAAGGTTTCTGCTATTGCGAAAGCATTTTGCGAGAGAATGGAAAGTTATGGCTATTATGTCTGTATTTATGCAAATCTCTATTGGTTAAATAATTATTTTACTGATGAGATTTTTCAAAAATATGATATCTGGCTTGCTCAATGGACGGATAAAGCAACTTTTAAAAAGCCTTATGGAATCTGGCAAAAATCATCAAAGGGTAGGGTTGACGGCATTGATACCAATGTAGACTTGAACGAGTCATATAAGAATTATCCGTCAATTATGAAATATAACGGGCTTAACGGATATGGCAAAGAAATCTCTGTTGAACCGGCAAAACGAGGCTTCAATGCGGGACAGAAAGTAGTGCTTAAAAACGCAAAACTTTATAGTTCTGCTTATACTGACAGAGTCTCAAATTATATAAGTGGCACATATTATATTTATGATGGCATTTATTTTGAAGGACGATACAGAGTGACAAATTCTCTTAAGAATGTTGAGCGGAAACCAATGTCAAAATATGTTACAGGCTTTGTTGACCGTTATGATATGAGGTAATGATATGTCAGATTTCGAAGTAATAAATCATAGGCTGGATACGGCAGAAGCAGATATAAAAATTCTCTATAAAAAGGTTAATGATGTAACACTTTCGCAGGTGACAAGCAACACCAAGCTTGACAGTATGCTTCTCACCTTAGGAGAAATGAAAGAGAGTATTGAAACTCTCAAAAAGCGCCCAAGTTGGTTGTGGGACAGAGTAGTTGTAGCTATTATCGGCGCTATTTGTGGTGTGCTTGTAAATACGTTTTTAGCATAGGAGGATATGATGATAGAATATATTTCAGAAAACGCACTTTTAATGATTCCGGTGCTTAATATAATTGGAATGATTATAAAAAACACAGAGAAAATTCCTGATAAATACATACCAATCATATTATTGTTTTTTGGCATTTTAGGTGCAGTAGCAATAATGGGAATTTCACCAGAAAGCGTGATTCAAGGCGTGCTCATAACTGGTACGGCAGTTTATGGCAATCAGGTGTTTAAACAACTTAAAAAAGCTGAATAAAAAGAAAAGTCGGCGTGAACTTATAGTGTTCACACCGGCTTTTTTTAGTTATCGTTTTCAATGAATTTTACAACACTGTCGTCATTATTCTTGCCGATTATAATATCTGCAATTTCTTTTACTTGTGGCACTGCATTGCTTACAGCAACAGCGGTGTCAGCACCTTGCAGCATTTTTATATCATTAAGATTATCACCAAACGCCACAATGTGCTCTGCACCAATGATTTCACAAGCTTCTCTTGCGGCATTTGCTTTTGATGCGGTGTGGGAATAAATTTCAACTAACCAGTCATCAGAATAAGAGTCTTTGTAATAAGCGAAGTCGATTTCAGATATGCATTTTAACTTTTCAACAACAGGGTCAAGAATTTCTGGTAATGCATAATAGTTGATATAAACCGAATGTTGCTCGTCAGGGATAATGGTCATATCATCTGTCTGAGTGAAACGACCGTCGAGCATATCAACGCGCATATCATAAAATTCTTTCATTCCGTCGTTGTCGAAAATAGTGTATTTAATAGATAATTTGTAATCATCACCATATAAAAACATAAATGGATGCAAATTGTGTGAATAAAAAATATCAAGAACTTTTTGAATGGCAGAATGGGGTATTTCGTGGTATTTAACTGCTTTACCCGTTTCTGTGTCATAGACAAAAACACCATTCATAAGCACAATGGGTGCTTTAAAACGCACACCGTCAAGAAGTGGCATTGCACTGACCATACTGCGAGCTGTTGCTACAGCAAAAGAAATGTCTTTGTTATAAAATTCATTGAGTTTTGCCTTGGTGTATGGACTTAGTGTGCCGTCACTTTGAAGCAATGTGCCGTCCATATCACTTATATAAAGCTTTTTCATATAATACCTCTGAAAACTTGTTGTTAATCACATTTTATAGTTTTCACAAAGGTTTGTCAACGGAATTAATAATAAAAATACTTATAAAACACGGGGTACTCATTCAAAAATTGCTGTAGATTTTTTCTTGTGTTTGAGCCTGGGTCGTTGATGGTAAAATTAGACGCAGAAAGAGTATTTCCACCTGTAAATCCTGTAACCACAACCCAATGCTGAGTGCCTGAATATTTCTTTGCACCTAAAAGCACGGGTTTACCATTTTTAAGCTGATTGTAAATCCCATTGAGATAATTTGAACTGCTTGTTACCACTTTGAAATGGCTTGGCCAATAAACATTACCCGATGAAGAATATGAAAGTCTTTTCGACATAGCATCGGGATAAATTGTTGTGCCTGTACGATAAGATTCCATCATAGCAATCGCAGTTGTAGTACAACCGATTTGAGCAATAGTTTTACCTGATGAGCCGATTTTTACATTCGCCCAACGGGAGTCTGTCTGCTTGAAGCTTGGAACACTCAAAGATACATTAGAATAGCCACCAGTTGAAAGATATTGTGAGCTGACATATCCTGTCTTTGTACCATTAAAGAGAATTCTGCTCCAACCGTTTGAAGAAGAGAGCACAATCACAACTTCACCATTGTAAAGACTTGCGATTCTTCCGTATGTTGTTCCTGCACCGCTTCGCACATTAAGACTTCCTGACGAAAGCTTTACAGTTGCAGGTGTACCTGCTGTTGTCTTGATATAGTCTGAGTGGCAATAGCCATAAACATTGTCGGCATATTCAACACGCCACCAGTTACCACTTTTTGAAATGAGTGTCACATAACTACCTTTTGCAAGACTTGTAACTACTGATGAAGATGTCGAAGCAGAACTTCTCACATTTAGTCGTCCGCTTGTGACAGAAACAACACCCACTTGACTATTAAGCGTTGCTGCGCTTGATTTTATAGGTATCAAAAGAAAACCGAAACACAAAATCATTGATAAAAACAAAGACGTAATTCGTTTCATTTTTTCACCTCTTCAAAAAAGATTTTAAGCATATATGCATGCATAATTTTAACAGACACCATAGTTTTTGTTAATACGCCAAATAATGTAAAGGGAAATTCTGCAATTATTATTGATTTTCTTCTAGAAAAATGTTTTAATATACCCATAATATTTTTAGGAGATGAAAGATATGGACTTTAAGGAAAGTACAGGCTTGTACTTGATTGCCGGCGGCGTTATTTTGTTCGTTCTTGCTCAATCTATCTTCTTCCTTGTTAAAGCAATGAAACAAGGCAAGGCTTTAGGAATTGATAAGAAAAAAATGCGTAATGCGATAACATCAAGTGCACTTTTTACAATTCCATCAGCGTTATCAATTCTTGCAACAGTTATTGCTCTTGCTCCATCATTGGGCTTGGTAATTCCTTGGGTGCGACTTTCAGTTATCGGTAACCTTATGTATGAAACAACAGCAGCAGAAAATGCTATGGAAGGTCTTGGACACGTAGGTGGTACAGCAGTAGAGGTTACTGACCCAGCTGTTTTTGCAGGTATCGCTTGGGTTATGACTCTTGGCATTTGCTTCTCACTCGTTTTGTTACCATTCGTTGCAAAACCATTACATAAAAAAATTATGAATATGGGCAAAAAAGAAGAAAACAACGAAGAGACAACAGAAAAGAAAGAGAAAAAGTCAGGCGGAATTGCAGGCTTTATTGACCTTTTAACACCAGCAGTTTTCATTGGCCTTATCGGTGCTTTCATTGCACGTGCTATTGCAGGTGCAGGTAAGCCTGAAATCTTTGGCGATGGTGCAGGCGTTCTTTCTATCATCACTTTAGTTGTAGCTGTTGTAGTATCTTTGGTTTTCGAAGTTATTGCCAAAAAGTTCAAACTTGCATGGCTTGAACCATTTGTTATGCCTATTGGTATGATTATCGCAATGGTGGTTGCAGTTATTGCATTCAACGTATTACCAGCAGACCTTGCTGTTTTGGAATGGAGGGGTTAAGAATGAGTAATAAAGCAAAAACACAAAAATCATATTTTGACCGTGTTCACACTTGGGGTAGAATTTCAAGCATTACTGCTCTTTGTGCCCTTTTAATGTTCCCAATAGGAACCTGCTTGTATCTTAATGTGTGGCCATCTTTTAACGGAGTAATGGCAGGACTTTTGAAACTTATGCCACTTTATTGGTCACTTTCAGTAGTTGAAGTTTTGTTCTATACACCAATGCTTGGTGCAGGTGGTACATATCTTTCATTCGTAACAGGTAATATCACAAACCTTAAACTTCCTTGTGCTATCAGTGCTATGGAAGGTGCAAAGGTTAAGGCAAACTCAGAAGAAGGCGAAGTAATTTCAACAATTGCTATTGCAACATCTTCAATTGTAACAACAATTGTTATGGCAATCGGTGTTCTTGTTTTCAGACCATTCCTTGATGACTTCACAAACAATGAACTTTTAAAACCTGCTTTTGCACAGGTGCTTCCTGCACTTTTCGGTGCTTTGGGCGCAGGCTATTTTATGAAATATTGGAAGATTTCAATTGTTCCAATTTTGGTTATGATTGCTATTCTTTTTGTTGCTCCTACAATGGGTGCTAGCACACTGCTCTTCCCAGGCATCATCGTTTCTGTTCTTGGCGCATTTGTTATGTGGAAACTTAAATGGGTAAAGTAATAAGGTAACCCGATTTGTTCAGCGGTTACTATAAAGAAAATACTTAACAGTTCGTTGCCCAATGTGGTTGACGGACTGTTTTTTATTATGTTTTCATTGTGTTTTTGCACAGTTTTTGGACGCTATTTTTTATATCTTGAATATACTGAAAACATTGATTTTACGCGTTTAAGGTGATACAATAAATTGATTATAATAAAATGGATTGGAGTGGGTTGTTTTGGCGTTAGTTCCAATGAAAAAACTCCTCGAAAATGCCGAGAAAAACAATATTGCTGTGGGTGCTTTTTCCGTTGGCAATATGGAAATGGTTATGGGTGCTGTTGCGGCTGCCGAAGAACTCAATATGCCAATAATTTTGCAGATTGCAGAATGCCGACTTAAAAACTCACCACTTGAGCTTATGGGACCTATGATGCTTTCTGCGGCAAAAACAGCAAAAGTGGATATTGCAGTTCATCTTGACCACGGACTTCGTATTGAAACTGTGCAAAAGGCGCTTGAGATGGGATTTACTTCCGTTATGTTTGACGGTTCGACATTACCACTTGAAGAAAATATCAAAGCAGTAAAACAGGTCAAAGAAATGGCAGATAAATATGGCGCAACAGTTGAAGCAGAGCTCGGTGTTGTTGGTGGTAACGAGGGCGATGGCGCAGCTCACGAAATTCTTTGCACAAACCCTGATGACGCAAAGCTTTTCTGTGACGAAACTGGTGTTGATGCATTGGCGGTTGCAATCGGTAATGCTCACGGCAATTATCCCGTGCTTCCAAATCTTCGCTTTGATGTGCTTGACGATATTCACAAAATGGTTGATACTCCACTTGTGCTTCACGGTGGCACAGGCATTACCGACGAAATGTTCCAACAAGCAATTATGTTGGGTGTTCGTAAAATCAATATCGCCACAGCAAGTTTTGACAGCCTTGCAAAATATGCTCTTGATTATTGTAAACCACTTGAAAAGGCAAACTATTTTGAACTCAGCAAACAAGAATCAATCGGCGTTTATGAAAATGTAAAAAGACATATTAAAGTTTTCAGTTTTATGAATAATTAAGGAGTTATAATTATGAAATATATTGAATTTGACAATAGCAAAGAATTTGATTTAATCCTTTTAGGTCGTGTGGCAGTTGACTTAAACCCAGTTGACTATTATTGCCCACTTAACGAAAGCACAACTTTCAAAAGATATTTAGGTGGCTCACCTGCAAATATTGCAGTTGGTCTTGCTCGTCTTGGCAAAAAATGTGGTTTCTTTGCTCGCGTTTCTGATGACCAGCTTGGCACATTTGTAACAGACTATTTTGATAATGAGGGAATTGACACTTCTCATATTAAGCGTTGCCAGAATGGTGAAAAAATCGGTCTTACATTTACAGAAATCAAGTCAGAAACTGAAAGCTCAATCGTTATGTATCGCAACGAAGCAGCAGACTTGAAACTTGATGTTGAAGATATCGATGAAGATTATATTAACCGTGCAAAAGCAATTTTGATTTCTGGTACAGCACTTGCAGAAAGTCCATCAAGAGAAGCAGCGCTCAAAGCAGTTGCACTTGCAAAGAAAAACGGTGTGCCAATTATCTTTGATATTGACTACCGTGCGTATAACTGGAAAAACAGTGATGAAATCGCAATTTACTATTCTTCAGTTGCTCGTGAAGCAGATATTATTCTCGGCTCTCGTGAAGAATATGACCTTACAGAAAAATTTATCAAGCCCAATATGACTGACAAAGAAACAGCAGCATACTGGCACTCACAGAATGCAAAAATCGTAATTATCAAACACGGTAAAGAAGGCTCAACAGCTTATACAAATGATGGTGAAAGTTATTCAATTAAGCCATTCCCAGTAAAACTTCTTAAATCATTCGGCGGTGGCGATGGATATGCTAGTGCATTCCTTTATGGCATTTTTGAAGGTTGGGAAATTATTGATGCTCTTGAGTTCGGCTCAGCATCAGCGGCAATGCTTGTAGCTTCTCACGCTTGCTCACAGGATATGCCATCAGTAGATGCAGTTAAAGAGTTTATCAAGAAAGAAAAAGAAGAATATGGTGAAATGATAGCTAGAGCTTAATTCTTTTTGGCATATTTTCCGTAATACTTTGTTGCTTTCGGCTCGTGGTATACCCGATACAACTTCGCCTCGGCAACATTGTCTTACGAAAAATCTGTTCAAAAAGGTGGCATGTTTTTCGTAATAAAAAATAGGGGACTGAAAGATATGGGAAAAAACGTAAAAAAATGGTGCGCAGTTTTATTGTCTGTGGCAATGGTTTTTGCTTTAACTTCTTGTGGCAAAACTTCTGTAGATGATGATTCGACAACAGAAAGCACAACAACTACAACCACAACCACTACAACAACGACTACAACAACTACTACCACTACAACGACAACTACGACAGCTAAACCAACAGAAAACACAAAGAAGCCTACTGAAACAAAGCCTAAACCTACAGAAGCAAAACCTAAACCAACAGAAACAAAGCCACAAAAGGCTGCTCCTAAATTTGTTTTTTCTCAAAAACTTCCGGTTAAGGTAACGGCATTTGGTGCAGAATTTGAGGTTGTAAAGGCTTCTACTAAAAATGGCTATTGGTATGATGAGGAAAATTATTTGTTTGATATTTGTATTACTATGAAACGCTGTGATGACGGCATAGCTGAAGAAAAGGTCGCAACTACACGAATGGTAATAAAGGATTCAAACGGAAATATCGTGAGAAAAACAAGCACAAGTGCAGGTATGCTCAATATTGGCGAACAAGGTACAGGAAGTATGGCTTGGAGTGTAGATGCTCCGGGTACATACACAATAGAATTTTCATCAATATAAAAGAGATAAAAACGGAGAAACAAAATGATTAAGAAATTATTAAAAAACAAAGCACTTAAAGGGGTAATAATTGCGGCTCTTTGTCTTTGTTTGCTCGGTGGGGTAGCCGTTGTAGGCATTAACGCCTATATGATTTCTTATGTAAATGATTACATTCTCACAGAAGAAGATTTGAAAAACGAAAACTTTGATTGCATAATGGTGCTTGGTGCTGGTCTTTGGGATGGTGAACCGTCACCAATGCTTCAAGAAAGACTTGATTTTGGGCTTAAAGCTTATGAAACTGGTTGCACAGATAAAATGCTGATGAGCGGTGACCACGGCAGAGAAGAATATGACGAAGTCAACAAAATGAAAGATGTTGCAATCGAAAATGGTGTTTTATCTGACAATATTTTTATGGACCACGCAGGTTTTTCAACTTATGAATCAATGTATCGTGCTCGAGACATATTCCAAGTTGAAAAAATGGTGATTGTTACACAAAAATATCATTTATACAGAGCTGTTTATGATGCTCGAAAACTTGGCATTGACGCTTATGGCTTCGCAGCAGAAAGATTGGAATATCCAATTACAAATGATGTCCGTGAAGCCTTGGCAAGAGTAAAAGATTTCTTCTATTGCATAATTGAACCCGAGCCAACATATTTAGGTGAAGAAATACCAATAAGTGCAAGTGGTTCGTTGACTGATGATAAAGATAGAGTATAAAGGTGATTATATGTACGAAAATCCAAAATTCAATTCAAATAACGAAAAAATTCTTTGTGAGATGAATGGCAAAAATGCCGATATGCTCATGGATATAAAAACAAAGCTTCTCAAAGCAGGAGAAAGCGTTACAGTTTGTGACGAAAATAACGAAACTGCAATCCTTTTGCTTTCAGGTGATGTTACATATTCATTTGACGGCAAAACAGAAAATGCAAAACGTGAAAATCAGTTCGTTGACCGTCCATACTGTGTTCATTTTTCAAGAAATAATGAAGTAACTGTTATTGCAAATGTAGATAGTAGAATTCTCGTTCAACAGACAGATAACGAAAATGATTTCGGCGTTGTATGGTATAGCCCTGAAAATGTAATTTTACAGGAATTCGGCAAAGACCAATGGAATGGTACTGCACACAGACAAGTGCTTACACTTTTTGACTATGAAAATGCACCATATTCAAATATGGTTTTAGGCGAAGTAATTCACAAACCAGGCTGCTGGTCAAGTTACCCACCACATTATCACCCACAACCTGAAGTTTATTACTATGAATTTGATAAACCACAAGGCTTTGGTGTAGGATTTAACGGTGATGATTGCTACAAGGTTGAAGACCAAGGTGTACTTTGCATTACACCAATGAAAACACATCAGCAAGTTGCAGCTCCGGGCTACTCTATGTGCTATGTGTGGATGATTAGACATCTCGATGGTGACCCATGGATTAAGACAAGAATTGACGACCCAGACCACAAATGGTTATTAGATTTATAAACAAACCTTTTTATAGGAGGATTATATTATGGCAAAAATGACAATGGCTCAGGCGCTTGTTAAGTTCCTTGACAATCAGTACATAGAGTGTGACGGTGTTGAAACTAAGTTCGTTTCGGGCATTTTCGGCATTTTCGGTCACGGCTGTGTTGTCGGTGTTGGTCAGGCGCTTGAACAGGGCGGTCATAATTTAAAATTTTATCAGGGGAAAAATGAGCAGAATATGGCTCTCGCCGCTGTTGCATACGCTAAGCAGATGGACAGAAAGGCAATTATTCCCTGCGTTTCTTCAATCGGACCGGGTGCTACAAATATGGTAACTGCCTGCGGTTGTGCAACTGCAAACAGAATTCCGCTTCTTGTTCTTCCGGGTGATACATGCGCCTGCCGTCAGCCCGATCCTGTTTTACAGCAGGCAGAGTTTTTTGACGGCTACGGCAGAACCGTTACAGATGCATTCAAGGGCGTTTGCCATTATTTTGACAGAATTGTACGCCCCGAGCAGTTGATGACTGCTTGCCTTAATGCGATGAGAGTGCTTACAGACCCTGCCGATACAGGCGCAGTATGCCTTGCAATGCCGCAGGATG
>CALEJD010000092.1 GCA_937898195.1 uncultured Clostridia bacterium
ACGTTATCGGTATGAGATACGGTTCACTCTTCGATGCAACACAGACAATGGTTGCTAAGATTGCTGATGACCTCTATGAAGTTCAGGTTGTTTCTTGGTATGACAACGAAAACAGCTACACATCACAGATGGTTAGAACAATCAAATACTTTGCAGAACTTTAATTCTTAAAAGTATAATAAAATCAGAGCAGATAACCGAAAGGCTATCTGCTCTTTTTGTTTTGTAAATTCAAATTTGTCAAAACAAGGCAAAAGGGCGATTCATAAATCGCCCCTACATTTATACATTCATTCCACCGTTTACGGCTAAATCTTGTCCTGTGATAAAATCTGCATCTGCTGATGCTAAAAACGCAACTGCGCCTGCAACATCTTCGGGTGTACCAATACGACTTAATGGTGTTTCGCTTTTTAATTCGTTCATTGTTTCTTCGTCAAAATAGCTTGTCATATCAGTTAAAATCACGCCCGGTGACACAGAGTTAACTGTAATCCCCGAAAGTCCAACTTCTTTGGCAAGTGCCTTGGTCATACCAATAAGCCCTGCTTTTGCTGCTGAATAATGCACCTCGCAAGAGCCACCGGTTTCACCCCAGATAGATGAAATGTTGATAATTTTGCCACTCTTTCGGTTAATCATATATTTAAGCACGGCACGGGAGCAATAAAACGCACCTGAAAGATTTGTTTCAATCATTCTATGCCACATATCGTCTGTGATGTCTGTAAAAAGTGCTTGCTCGGCAATGCCTGCGTTATTCACAAGCACCGAAATCTCACCAAAATTCTTTTCAACGTCTGTAATAACATCATTCACGGCACAGCTGTCGGTAATATCAAGCTTATATGCCTTGCAGTTTTCACCCAATTCACCAACAAGGGACAACGCCTTATCTTCTGAATTATTATAAGTAAAAGCAACTTTATAGCCGTCTTTAATAAATCGTTTTACAATGGCAGAGCCTATTCCCTTTGCCCCACCTGTTACAAATACAACTTTCGTCATATCACACGCCCCTTTCGGACTATGCCCATATTGTATCACACTTTAACACAAATTGCATTAAAATACTTGAAAAAGTTTTTCGAGTATTCTATAATTGTTTTTAGTTAATTGTCGGTGTGGCGCAATTTTTTTCGCATTTAGTCTTTAAAAATAAATATTTGCTTGTGTAGCACAGTTGGTAGTGCAGCTCATTCGTAATGAGCAGGTCGCGTGTTCGAGCCACGTCGCAAGCTCCAAAAAAATCCCCTATGGAAATAACCATAGGGGATTTCGTTTTAATTAGTCAACTTTAACTGTCCAACCCATTGTGTCAGGGAGTTTGCCAAACTGCATACCTGTGAGAGTATCGTAAAGTTTCTGTGTGAGTTCACCAATTTCAAAGTTATTGATTTCAACAACTTCTTGTTCATACATAAGTGAGCCAACCGGTGAAATAACTGCAGCAGTACCTGTACCGAATACTTCTTCCAATGTGCCGTCTCTGCCAGCTTCCATAACTGTGTCAATTGCAAGTTTGCCTTCGTTCACCTTGTAGCCCCAAGATTTAAGAAGCTCAATACAACTCATTCTTGTGATACCAGGAAGAACTGTGCCTGTTGTTGCAGCTGTGTAGATTTCTCCACCCATTTTGAACATAATGTTCATAGCGCCAACTTCTTCAACATATTTTCTTTCAACACCGTCAAGCCAGAGAACCTGTGAATAACCAAGTTTGTGTGCTTTTTCACCTGCTGCGATTGATGCAGCATAGTTACCGCCACACTTGATATATCCTGTTCCGCCTGGAGTTGCACGAACATATTCGTCTTCAACATAAATCTTAACTGGGTTAAGACCTTCTGCATAATAAGCACCTGATGGTGAGCAAATTATAATAAACTGATATTTAGCAGATGCTTTAACACCCAAAACTGCTTCTGTTGCGATTGTGAATGGTCTGATATAAAGGCTTGTGTCAGGCTCTGATGGTACCCAATCTTTATCAACTGATACAAGCGCTTTAATTGCATCAACAAAATCAGCTACTGGAATTTGTGGAATGCAAAGTCTGTCGTGTGTTGACTGCATTCTCTCTGCGTTTTTGTCAGGGCGGAACAACTGAACACTTCCGTCAGGACAACGATATGCTTTAAGACCTTCAAAGCATTCCTGAGCATAGTGGAATACAAGTGCTGATGGGTCTAATACGAGTGGCTGATAAGGAACGATTCTTGCATCGTGCCAGCCCTGACCCTCATCATAGTCCATAATAAACATATGGTCTGTGAAAATGTGACCAAAGCCAAGATTTTTCCAATCTGGTTTTGCTTTTGGTGTTGTTGTTTTCTGAATTTTGATTTCCATTTAGAACATCTCCAATAAATATATGAATTAAATAATTATTTACCACGATAATTTGGAACAAGTCGTTTGAGATAATCACGAACTTCTTCTGGATTAAGAGTATCAATGGCTTTGATATCTTTTTCAAGCTGTTCGTCATCAATTTCAAGTGGCTTTGTAACAAAAATCTTGTCGTTACCTGTTTTTCTTCTTTCGTCAAGTTCTTCTTCCAATGAAAGTTCTTCATAAAGCTTTTCGCCGGGACGAAGACCTGTGAACTGAATATCAATATCTTTATATGGCTCAAAGCCTGAGAGACGGATAAGATTTTCTGCAAGTGAAACAATTTTAACAGGCTCACCCATATCAAGAACGAAAATCTCGCCACCCGAAGCCAGACCACCTGCTTGTACAACAAGCTGACTTGCCTCAGGAATTGTCATAAAGTATCTTGTGATATCAGGATGTGTAACTGTGATAGGTCCACCCTGCTCAAGCTGTTCTTTGAAAATTGGAATAACGCTACCGTTTGAGCCAAGAACATTACCAAAACGAACTGCTGCAAATTTTGTTCCCTTTGAAATCTTGCTGAAATGCTGGATAACAAGTTCACAAACTCTCTTTGTTGCGCCCATAACATTTGTTGGGTTAACCGCTTTATCGGTCGAGAGAAGAACAAAGTTCTTAACTCCATATTCATTTGCACAATAAGCAGTATTATATGTACCTAAAATATTATTTTTAACCGCTTCATAAGGGCTATCTTCCATAAGTGGCACATGTTTATGTGCTGCTGCATGGAAAACTGATGATGGCTTGAATTCTTCAAAGATTTCTTTTAATCTGCGAAGTTCACGAACTGAACCAATACGGATTTCAATCTGCGGTGCTCCGCAGTATTTTCTGTCAAGTGAATTTTTAAGAGTAAATGCATTGTTTTCATAAATATCAAAGATAACAATCTTTTCAGGATTATATCTTGCAATCTGACGGCAGAGCTCACTACCGATTGAACCGCCACCACCTGTTACAAGAACAGTTTCGCCTGTAACATATTTACAAACATCCGGGTCAAGTTTAATTTCGGGACGAGAAAGCAAGTCGAGAACATCAACTTTACGAATTTTATCTGCATATGACTTATTTGGTCCACCAAGCTCGTCAATATTAGGCGCTGTTTTAAGGTTGCAACCTGTTGCCATTGCAATTTCAAGGATTTCACGTTTACGATTAGCATCTGCTGATGGAATACAATAAATAATTTCGTTAACATCATAATCTTTTACAATTTGTGGAATATTATTGATATTTCCCCTTACAGGAATTCCATTAATTCTCATGTTGCGTTTTGAAACATCATCATCAACAATAACAACCGGATTGCCAAATTTATATTTGCTGAGACTCATTTCGTGAAGAACCGCGTTGCCCATATCACCTGCGCCAATAATCATAATACGCTTGTTTGACTCCCCACGACGTCTTTGAGAATCTGACACTACAGTATGGTGAGCCTTATATAACACTCTCATACCAATTGATAAAAAGCAAATAAACATAAATGCGTCAACATATACAACAAAAGGCATTGTTCTTAAAAGAGCAGTGCTACTTCCAAAAAGTTCAAACTTTTCGATTATCTCATCAATAAACCAGCATACTGCTGTTCCTAAACTTATACACGCACCAAGATTAACGACCTCATAAAATCCCATATATTTCCACAAGTTGCTATAAAGTTTTCTAATAAGATAAAGAACAATATAAATTACTGTAACATATGGTACTCTCATCATAAGAACGACAAAAATAGCACCATCAAAAGAAAACTGCTTGTGAAGAAACACAGACAAGAAATATGCCCCATTAACGATAAGTATATCTATGAGAAGAAATATCAACTGATGTGGTTTAATTTTTTCATATAAAGATTTCATATCATTCACCTCATATTCTTATATATTTTACTCTCATTTTAATACAATGTCAACGAAAAGTCATGAACAAATCAATCTTTTCAACCTTTACAAGTGTTGTAATTAATGGTAAAATTATAAAAAATACAAAGGAAGTGAATTTTATGATAGGATTAGGCAAATGGACGGGTGAAATCGAGACATCATTAATTAGTGGTAGCGCCATTGTTGAAATCAGTGATAATAACGGCGAATATGACTTTTCTGTTACTGTGCCTTCTCTTAAAAAGCTTCCTAAATTCAAGGTTTATGATATTAAAGAAGATGGTAATCGTCTTTCTGGAAAAGCTGAAATTGAACTTATGGGCAAGATGAATGTTAATATTTCGGTTGAAATTAACGGTGATGCTTTTACGGGGTATCTTCAAGTACCAGTTTTAGGAAAAATCGAAATAAAAAACGGTAAAAAAATAGGATAATTATGAATAATAAAAATCAAATCTGTCCCCACGCAAAAAAATGTGGTGGATGTCAGTTGTTAAACCTGTCTTATGAAGAACAATTAAAGCATAAACAAGTCAAAGCCATTCGTCTTTTGGGCAAATTCTGTCATGTGGAAGAAATTATAGGAATGGAAAATCCATATAACTATCGCAATAAGTCGCAATATGCTTTTGGCCGTGGCAGAAACAATCAAATTGTTGCAGGGGTTTATCAATCATCAACACACAAAATCATTGACATTGAAAAATGTATGCTAACAGACCCAAAAGCTGACGAAATTGCAAATACTGTGAAAAAACTTTTAAAAAGTTTTAAATTAAAACCCTATGACGAGAATACTCGTCAAGGTTTTTTACGCCATGTACTTGTAAAAAACGGATTTAAAAGTGGTGAAGTTATGGTGGTGTTAGTTACTGCAACACCACAATTCCCATCAAAACGGTCATTTATCAACGCACTTATTGGTCGTCACCCTGAAATTACCACAATTGTTCAAAATGTGAACAACAAATTCACAAGTATGGTGCTTGGTGATAAAAGTGAAGTGCTCTATGGTGACGGCAAAATCACAGAAGAACTTTGTGGATTAAAATTCAGAATTTCACCAAAAGCCTTTTATCAGATTAACCCTATCCAAACCGAAATTCTCTATAATAAAGCCCTTGAATATGCCGATTTTAAGGGTGATGAGCG
The DNA here is from genome assembly GCA_937898195.1 of uncultured Clostridia bacterium. Classification (GTDB taxonomy): domain Bacteria; phylum Bacillota; class Clostridia; order Oscillospirales; family Acutalibacteraceae; genus Fimenecus. Next base: position 5,445 of record CALEJD010000092.1, read on the forward strand.
CATAATTGACGCATATTGTGGCACGGGAACAATCGGTCTTATTGCAAGTAAAAATGTTCAAAGTGTTTTAGGTGTTGAAATTAACAAAGATGCGGTTCGTGATGCTAAAGAAAACGCAAAACTCAACGGTATTGAAAACATTAAGTTTTTCACCGCTGATGCAGGCAAATTTATGGTTGACCTTGCTAATAACAACGAACAGATTGACGCAGTAATTATGGACCCTGCCCGTGCAGGTAGTGATATTCCGTTTTTATCTTCTCTTGTGAAACTTTCTCCACAAAAAGTTGTTTATGTAAGTTGCAACCCTGAAACATTGGCAAGAGATTTATTGTATCTCTCTAAAAATGGATATAAAGTGCGCAAAATTCAACCTGTGGATATGTTTCCACATACAGACCACGTTGAATGTGTGTGCTTGATTACTAAAAAATAATTTCCCGAAGGGAGAAAAAATATATGTTTGAAATTAAAAACAAAGAATTTTATATGGATGGCAAGCCCATTAAAATTTATTCAGGTGCTATGCACTATTTCCGCACTGTGCCTGAATATTGGGAAGACCGTCTCACAAAATTAAAGTTGGCAGGATTCAACACAGTTGAGACATACACTTGTTGGAATCTTCACGAGCCAAAACCCGGTGAATTCCATTTTGATGGTATTCTCGACATTGAGCGTTTTATAAAAACTGCTCAAAAGGTTGGTCTTTATTGTATTGTAAGACCTGGTCCATACATCTGTGCTGAATGGGATTTCGGCGGATTACCTGCTTGGTTGCTTAAAGATAAGAATATGCAAATTCGTTGTATGTACCCTGATTTTCTCACTTGCATTGAGCGTTATTACAAGGAATTGCTTGGCAGATTAAAACCACTTTTAGAAACAAACGGTGGCAATATTATTATGATGCAAGTTGAAAACGAATATGGCTCTTATGGTAATGACAAGGACTATCTTCGTTTCGTTGAAAAACTTACACGCGATTGCGGAATTGATGTGCCACTTTTTACATCTGACGGTAATTGGAAGAATATGCTTTCAGGTGGCTCATTACCACATATTTATAAAGTTCTCAACTTTGGTTCTCGTGCTAAAACTGCTTTTAATTGCTTAAAGGATTTTGAGAATGACGGTCCTAATATGTGTGGCGAGTTCTGGTGCGGATGGTTTGACCACTGGAGAGATAAACACCACACAAGAAAACCTGAATCTGTTGTTAAAGAAGTGCAAGAATTCCTTGACTGTGGTGCAAGTTTTAACTTCTATATGTTCCACGGTGGTACAAACTTTGGTTTTAACGCAGGTGCCAACCATAATCCAGGTAGTGCTTATGAGCCAACAATCACAAGTTATGACTACTGTGCATTACTTAACGAGTGGGGCGACTATACCCCTGCTTATCACGCAGTACGCGAATTGTTACATAAACACCAAGGACTCGAAAAGCAAGAATTGTTGCCATCTCCAAAATTGCAGACAATTGGTAAAGTAGAACTTACTGAATCTGCAAGTCTTTTTGAAAATCTCGATGTAATCGGTGAAAAGCACAGAGTTGCTGTTCCTGAAAGTATGGAATATTTCGGTCAGAACTTCGGTATGATTTACTATGAAACAGTAATCAAAGGTCATTACG
>CALEJD010000093.1 GCA_937898195.1 uncultured Clostridia bacterium
GCATCTGCTGTGTTAAGGTCATCATCCATAGCAGTAATAAACTGGTCTTTACGAGAAAGAAGCTTTGCTTTGATTTCGTCTGCATTTTCTGGAAGAGTATCAACTGCATTCTTCATTGCGAAATCAAGACTCTCACGGCAATTATAAAGGCGAACAAGTGATGCCTTGCACTGCTCAATAATGTCAACGCTATAGTTGATTGGGCTTCTGTAATGAGAAGAAATAAGGAAATAACGGATTGGCTCATAGCCATATTCGTTAGCAACATCACGAACTGTGAAGAAATTGCCAAGTGACTTTGACATTTTAACATTGTCAACGCTGATAAATCCGTTGTGCATCCAATAATTAGCAAAAGGAACACCATTGCAGCATTCACTCTGTGCGATTTCGTTTTCATGGTGTGGGAAGACAAGGTCCTGACCACCACAATGGATGTCGATTGTTTCGCCAAGGTATCTTCTTACCATTGCTGAACATTCAATATGCCAACCAGGTCTGCCGTGTCCCCAAGGTGATTCCCAATATGGCTCACCCGGTTTTGCGCTCTTCCAGAGAGCGAAGTCCATTGGTTCGTGTTTTACTTCTTCAACATTAATTCTTGCGCCTGCTTCAAGGTCTTCAAGTGGTTGGTGTGAAAGTTTGCCATATTCTTTAAACTGTTTTGGGCTGAAATAAACGTCACCGTTATCTACTGCATAAGCATAGCCTTTTTCAATAAGAGTGCTTACGATATTGATAATTTCGTCAATATTTTCAGTTGCTTTTGGGTGTACTGTTGCTTCACGCACATTCATACCCTTTGCGTCAACCCAGAATTCTTCGATATATTTTTCTGAAACAGTTTTATAATCTGTGCCTTCTTCGTTTGCACGACGGATGATTTTGTCGTCAATATCAGTAAAGTTCTGAACGAAATTCACTTTATATCCACGATATTCCATATATCTTCTGAATGTATCGAACACGCAAAGTGGACGAGCATTACCAATATGGATAAAGTTATATACTGTTGGGCCACAAGCATAAACTTTCAATTCGTTTGGAACAATCGTTTTAAGTTCTTCTTTTCTTCTTGTGAGAGTGTTAAAAATTTTCATATTACTCACCTTTTTCTTCCTTTTCTTTATATTTT
>CALEJD010000094.1 GCA_937898195.1 uncultured Clostridia bacterium
TATAATTCATTATACAAAATATCCAAACAAAAGTGTGAACAAAAATACAAAAAATTCTTGTTTGTTTTGTACAAATGCCACAAAATTATTTTTTATTATTCTTAATCAGTTCTTTCAAGTCTTCGAATGACATTGCGCTTTCAGTTAACAATGTATTTAATTCTGCAACTCGTTTTTCTTGAATCTGTTTTTCTAATTGTACTTTTTCTTCTTCGAGGTTTTTAATCTGTTCTTTTACTTTTTCCAACTTTTCTTCCAATGTAAAAGTGCGTCTTTGTCTTGGTTTTACTTCTTTATTTTCCATAAACATACCTCCAAATATTACTAGATATTATCTCTAGTTAGTAATATAGAATAGCATGAGTAGCAAAATTTGTAAAGAAAAATATGGGATGTTTTATATTCCAATTTTTATTTTTTTCTTTCGACAAAATACCCATAATATGGTATTATTTACTATAGCACGATATAATATCGTTATTCCAAAAATATTGTATTCTCCAAAACAATATTGAATCTACCTAATGATATTTCCATTTTTCTCCACAAGTCAAATGGACGTGCTTTTATTTGGCGGTTAGCTTAGTTTTTACTAGGCTGACCGCTGTTTATTACTATATCTATTTTCAGTTCCACACACTAAAAATAGAAGAGCAGTAATCACTCATCATAAATCGGCTTCGCTTATGATACGCGAACAACTTTTTCCAACTTACTCAAGATTGGTGGCCTGACTATCTCTTCATGTGTAATTAACCCATGTCTGTCTAATAGTCGATGAGAGTGGCACTTGCATGTGCAGTACGCCCCTCTGCGGATACGAGTCATTGTGCTTTATTTTATAGAGTCACACAAGTCATCTCCGTCCTCGTTAGGTCATTTCTGAATCCTAAAACTAGGTAGTTGACACCTAATTATATAACAGTCTGTGCCTTACCAACACAGTTTATTTTCTTTATTTTACAACATGTATATATCTTAAATTATATAATAATCGTCTTAGTGTTTTACCCAAGTATCTTTCACCTTGGCACGAGATATATAACTGAGCCTCGCAAAAACCGTTTGCCTATGGTAAGTATAACTTTGCAGTTAACCCAGTATTTTGTTGAGTGCAATTCCACCGCTTGCACCAAGCACACCGTCCATTCCACCTAAAATGGAAATTAGACCGTCTATAGATTTAACACCAGTAGTTCCTAAATCTACAAAAAATTTCAATAAATTTGAATCTATCAAAGTTTTTGAAATATGTTGCAATGCAGACTCTAAATCTTCAAGTTTTCCACTCAAACTATTTAGATATGCTTGATTTTCTTCGTCTGCGCTTCCAATACTATTTTCAGCAGATTTTACGGCATCTTCTACACCTTGCCAGTTTTGCATCATAGATAAAAATACATTTTTTTGTCTAGTACCTGCTGCTTCGAAAGCAAGGGCTTCTTGAGTGTTTTTATCTAATGTATCCCAAACATCAGATAAATCATCAAGAATGTCATAAACATTTCTCAACTGTCCAGTTGTTTTATCAACAATATTAACAGCACCATTTGTAGCATTACTAAACTTATCCTGTAATTTTGCAACTGTAGAAACTTCTTCTTCGCCTTCCATTTGTATTGCTTGCAGTCTTGTAAATATGGTAATTTGTCCATTTGAAACTTTTTCCATATTACCTAAAACTTCATATGCGCCTGTTAATGTTCCAAGCATTTGTTCAAACGACATACCAGCTTGGTCAGCAACAGCAGATAGTCTAGTAGCACCATCAATTAAATTATCAAAATCGACAGCTTCTGTATTAGATACTTGGTTGACTGAATCATTTATTTTTTTTGCAAATTCAGGTGTTTCATCTTGAAAACCTTTCATAATGTTTACAAGACTATCGGCTGACTGACCAGCATCTTTCAAATTCTCAGAAATATTTGTAGTTTTTAATGCCTCTTCAGCATACTTCATGCTATCTTCAATATTGTAACCAGCACGACTAAAACTTGTTACAGAATCTAAAACTTTTGTACCTGTTTTAGCTAATTTTTCACCAAGTTCAAAAGATTCTTCTGTAACTTTAGATAAACCCTCAACTGTTAAATCAGTTACTTTATTTAATTCTACCAGAGAGTCATCTAATTCTTTAACATTTCTAATTCCTTGTTTAAATCCGTTCCAAACTTCCATTACTGCACCAGAACTCAACGTCCATTGTGCAAATGATTTTGCTCCATCAATCAATGTCTGTTTTAGGCTTTTACCCAATTTACCTGCAACACGCATTTCTTGATTGATTTCTTTTAATCTTGTATCGAATTTATTCCAGTCACTTAAATTAACATTGCCATTTTGAAGTAATCTAATAAATCCTAAAAGTTCTTCTTTCGCTTCTTTTGTAATAGCCGTATTCTTTGTTAAGAAATCATTAATTCTTATAATTAAAGAAGATGCTTTATCAGAAGATACGGGTTGTAGAAATTTATCATACGATAATTTTGCACTATCAACAGAAACTTTTACAGCTTTAAATTCTGTTTCTAATTTATTTGCTTGTGCAACCAATTTATCGTCAGGAAGAAAGTTGCCATCTGTATCTTTAAACCCATTTAAGATATTTCGAAGTGTTTGCGTTTTCTGACTTGCTTCGTCAACAGATAAACCGTATTTTACAAAATCATTTTCAATTTGTTTAATACGATTTCCATATGCACTATCGCCATGACCGTTATCAAATAGAAGTTGAATTTTATCGGCTTTTGCTTTATCTTTTAAAGCATTAATTGCATCGGCAGTCTGATTAACTGCATTTTTGGTCTTGTCTAAATGTTGAACTACACTTTCAGAACCTTTGATAATACCATCAAATACAAAAGTATCCTTATCATCATTTAAAGCCATTATGAAGGATTTGGTTTCTTTTAAATCTCCATTTACTTGCTCAATATTTACTTTAAACTTTTCAAGAACTCCGTTATTAAATTGCTCATTCGTAATCTTTACTTGACCAAATTCTGCATACTTTGTTTTTACCCCATCTAATATAGCGTTATAGTTTTTCAACGCAGATGGGTCAATTTGCAAATGTTCAATTTTCTTATTTAACTCTGAAAAATTAGTTAAGTCAGAAAATGATTTTAGTTCAGATTTTGCTTTATTAACACCAGTAACAACGCCTTGAGCAATATTATTACCTATCTGTTGACCGACATTTTGTGATTGATTTCCAATATTTATGTTGCCAATATTAATATTCTGCAAACTAGCGTTTATCTTTGCAACAAGTCCATTGATTGCGGAATCACTAATGGTTACATTATTCAACTGAATTTGTAAATTCTTTAATTGATTCTGTAATTGCGTAACCTGATTTTTATCAATTTCAGCGTACAATTTTAACTTATCAAGATTTCTTGAAAGTCCTTTAATATCTGAGTTTAATTGGTTTCTTGATTGTGTGTCATCTAGCTCAGCAATTGCACCTATTTTCCAATTATTTGCCATTCTTTTGCTCCTTTCTTACATAAAATAAGCCCTCTTTATATAAGAAAGAGAGCAGTAGTAGTTATATATTTCATCTAATTGGAACACCCAATTTTATTAAATTTCTTTTTAAAATACTGTCTAGTCCACCACGATTATTGATTTCGTTTAAGGATTCATCCCAATAATTATGACTTCCTTGTACAGTATAGCCGTGAGTACCACTGTTGAATGCTTGCAATACTTGTTCACCAGTGATGGCATTATATTTACTTCCATGTCTTCTAGTAGTAAATCCACAGCTATATCTAAATTCTAAATAATCATCGTCAAAGCCGACAGTGAAAGAATAACCATTGCCTTGCTTAATTACGTGACTACCAGATAGTGATTCCATCAAAGTTCCAGTTCTTTCATAATAATCAGGAACATCAGTAGGAGGAGTAGCAAATACGTCCTCGTTATAATAATCAGAAACCTTACCAGAGACTACTTCCAATACTTCATCCCTAGTAAGTTCCATTGCTTTCTTTAATTTTGAGTTGAAGAACTTTTCAAACTCATTATAATTTTTAAATATAGGCATTTATTTCACCTCAAATTTTGTCCTTGAAAGACTCATTTAATCGAGCCTTATTTCTTTCTAAACCACTGGCTTACCATTTTCCCAAAA
>CALEJD010000095.1 GCA_937898195.1 uncultured Clostridia bacterium
AAACTTTTGAGCGGTGACTCATTTCCATAACTGATTGACCGCTACCTTCATAATCGAGCATCTCTGCTGCTGCTTTTTTCAATACGTCCTCAGGGAGCATTGAAGGACCTGCTGAAAAATTATAAACTCTTGCCATAAAAAAACCTCCAAATGTGTTAAAAAAATAAACATTGACCGAATTATACCAAACATACATAGTAAAAGTCAATAGAATGTTAAAAAAATATCAAAGAAATTTAGAAAAATAAATTATTATTATTAAAATTGTACACATTTTTAACAAACTATCACTTTTGAAACAAAAATCTAAAAATTATAGTTAAATTCTTGCAGTAATTGGTATTTTATTATATAATATAAGTTCATAATAGGAGTGATATGTTTAAAACTATGGAAAACAATAAAACTTTATTCAATGAATTTAACGAGAAGTCATTTTCATTGCCTATGGTGGCTTTGAGAGGACTTGTAATATTTCCTGAAATGACATTGCATTTTGATGTTGGAAGACAAAAGTCGGTCCGAGCAATAAAAACTGCAATGGAACGCAAGACAAATATCTTTTTAACGGCACAAATTGATATGGAATGTGATGACCCAAGAGCAGATGATTTATATCGTTCTGGTGTTGTTTGTGAAATCAAACAAGTTATGAAATTGCCGGGGACAGATACACTTCGCGTTGTCGTTTATGGTCTTTATAGAGCAGAACTTTTGCATTTAACATCTGCAAATCCACATTTGTCTGCTATTGTTCAAAAAATTCAGACAGAAAGTGTTTTAGTGGAAGATAAAAGCTATGAAGAAGCACTAGTTAGAAAAACAGAAAAGATTTTTAGTGATTATGCTTTCTTTATTCCTAAACTCCCAACAGATGTAATTGTTGGTGTTTCAGTCAGAAAGGAAGCGTCAGAAATTTCTGACTTTATAATTTCAAATATTCCACTTGAATACTCTGTAAAACAGTCGTTGTTAGAAGTATTAAATCCATTAAAACGTTGTGAAAGGCTTTGTGTTATTCTTACAAGAGAAATTGAACTTTTGTCAATAGAAGAAGAAATAAATAATAAAGTTCAAGAACAAATGGAAGAAAATCAGCGTGAGTATTACCTTCGTGAGCAGATAAAGGCTATTTCTGAAGAACTCAATGAAGGTGATGGTGCAATTTCTGAGTCGGAAGAATATAAAGAGCAAATCCGTGCGATAGGTTTTACAGAAGACATAGAAAGAAAACTTATTCGCGAGTGCGACAGACTTATGAAAATGCAGTCTTCAAGTCCTGAGTCTGCAGTTATCAGAAATTATCTTGATAAGGTAATTTCTTTGCCTTGGGGTTATTGCACAGAAGAAAATCTTGATATAGAACACGCACAAACTGTTTTAGATGATGACCATTATGGACTTGCTGATGTAAAAGAGAGAATTATAGAATTTTTAGCAGTTCGTAAAATCAATCCTGATATAAAAGGACAAATAATCTGTCTTGCAGGCCCTCCAGGTGTTGGTAAAACTTCTATTGCTCGTTCTCTTGCAAATGCAATGGGTAGGACTTATGCTCGCATTTCGCTTGGTGGTGTACGTGACGAAGCAGACATTCGTGGCCATAGAAAAACTTATATAGGTTCAATGCCGGGACGAATAATCGAAGCTATCGAAAATGCTAAAAGTTCAAATCCGCTTATTCTTCTCGATGAGGTTGATAAATTAGGTTCAGACCATCGTGGTGACCCATCTTCAGCACTACTTGAAGTACTTGATGCTGAACAGAACAATGCATTCGTTGACCACTATCTTGAAATCCCTTATGATTTAAGCAAAGTCTTGTTTATTACAACTGCTAATGATAAGAGTAGAATTCCTGCACCTTTGCTTGATAGAATGGAAATCATAGATATTCCTGGATATACATACGAAGAAAAATTCAATATTGCAAAAAAGTATCTTGTTCCAAAGCAGATTGTTGCAAATGGTCTTAAAAAATCTTATGTTAAGTTTACAGATAAAGCTTTAAAGTCAATAATCAGTGGCTATACAAAAGAAGCTGGTGTTCGTATTCTTGAGAGAACAATAGCAAAAGTTCTTCGTAAAATCGCAGTTGAATACGCAAAAGGTTTTGACGGTAAAATAACTGTTAAAGATACTGATTTAGAAACATATCTTGGACCAGTTAAGTTTAAACCTGACGAAAGTTCAAAGTTTGACCAAGTTGGTGTAGTTAACGGACTTGCCTACACATCTGTTGGTGGCACAATGCTCACAGTTGAAGTTGCAGTTATGGATGGTAAAGGCAATCTTGAACTTACAGGTTCACTTGGCGATGTTATCAAGGAATCTGCAAAAGCAGCAATTAGTTATATAAGAGCGAATGCCGATAAATACAGAATAGATAAAGATTTCTATCAGAATAAAGATATTCACATTCATTTCCCTGAAGGTGCTGTACCAAAAGATGGACCTTCAGCAGGTGTGACGATATTTACAGCACTTGTTTCAGCTCTTTCTGGCTGTAAAGTAAAGTCTAATGTTGCTATGACAGGTGAAATTACTATTACTGGTAGAGTTTTACCAATTGGTGGTCTTCGTGAAAAAACTATGGCTGCTTATGTTGAGGGAATAAAAACTGTTGTTGTGCCCGAAGCAAATCGCAGTGATTTAGAAAAAATTGATGAAAAAGTAAAAGAAAAAATCAATTTTGTATTTGCAAAAACAGGTGACGATGTGCTAAAAGTCGCACTTGTATAAATGAGGTAGTATATGAGATACGATAAGGCAGAATTTAAAGCAGCATACGGAACATTCGGTCAGTTACCTGATAGTGATTTACCTGAAATTGCTTTTGCAGGACGTTCTAATGTTGGTAAGAGTTCGTTATTAAACAAACTCTTTCAAAGAAAAAATCTTGCAAGAGTCAGTTCTGTGCCAGGCAAAACAATTACAATTAACTTTTACCAGGTTGATGAGTATAACTTTGTTGACTTGCCGGGTTACGGATACGCTAAAGTTGCAAAAACTGAAAAAGACCGCTGGGCAGAAATGATGGAAGGTTATTTTAACTCTGACCGAAACATCAAACTTGTTGTTCAACTTGTTGATATGCGCCATCCACCGACAAAAGACGATATAATGATGATGGAATTTTTACAGGCAAATGGCTATGAATTTATTGTTGTTATGACAAAGTCGGACAAACTTAAAAAGAAAAAAGATTATAACGAACGAATTGAAAAATCAAAACAAGAAATGAGTTTTGTACCAGAAGAAAGAATTATTCCTTTTTCATCTGAAACAGGTGCAGGACTTGATGTGATAAAGAAATATATTGAAGGATATTTAGGTGAATAATATGAGCAAAGTACCATTTACAACAAAAGAAAAATTAGAAGAAATTGCAAAGGTTTATCCAACACCTTTCCATCTCTATGATGAAGCAGGAATCCGTAAAAATGCAGAAAATCTAAAAAAAGCATTTGCTTGGAATAAAGGTTTTAAAGAATATTTTGCAGTAAAAGCAACTCCTAACCCATTTCTTATTAATATTTTAAGAGAATATGGCTGTGGTTGTGACTGTTCTTCAAAAACTGAACTTATGCTTTCAAAGGCAATCGGTGCAGTTGGTGATGACATTA
>CALEJD010000096.1 GCA_937898195.1 uncultured Clostridia bacterium
TGACTATGCTATCACTATGATTATCGGTTTAATTCTTGGTTGGATTGGTGACTTGTTTATGCACATTCCTCACCCGCCACAAAACCCGCGAATGTCAGTAGTATATATTGGTGCAGCATCATTTTTAATAGGTCATATTTTTTATGTTGTGGCTTTTGTGAAATCAACTATGGCACTTACACCTGACTACAAGTTCTTTACAATCTCTGAAATTATTACATTTGCAGTGATTTTTGTGGCTTTTTCACTTATGCTTGAGCCTGTTTTCAAGTTTAAGTATTCAAATAAATTTATGAAGGTCACTCTACATATATACAGCGTTTTTCTTATTATAATGCTTATAAAATCTTGTAAATTCGGTGTTACATATTTTATGAGCGGTGCAGAAAACGGACTGATTGCTTTGCTTATTTTAATAATTGGTGCAATTTTCTTCTTTGTTTCTGACTTTACATTAGGACTTCGCCTTATCGGCGGTGCAAAGGGTAACAAGACTATTAAAACAGTTAGTCTTTACTCATATTTTATATCACAGTTATTACTTGCAACATCAATTTTATTCATACATATATAAGAGGTATTTATGAGACCAAGAAAAATAAGAAACCTTATTACACGACGTGAAAACTGCACAGATTTAAGAATACCTTATGAACTTAAATCTTTCGATTTTCGTACAAATGAAGAGCACGAGAATTTCTTTGATTTAGACGAAATTTTCGGCAGAAGTGCTCCCGTTGTTATGGAAATCGGTTGTGGTAAAGGTCAATTTGTTTGCGAATATGCAAAACGCAATCCTGACAAAAACATTATCGCCATTGAATGTGTGCCTACTGTTTTAGTTGAGGCTTGTGAAAAGGTTAAAGAGGAAGGTATTACTAACATTCGTTTTCTTGAAATGAGAGCCGAATATCTTTCTTTATTTATCAAAGAAAAAAGCATTTCTGAAATTTATCTTAATTTCAGCACACCTTATCCTAAAAACAAGCATGAATGTCACAGACTTACATATAAAGATTTTCTTGACATTTATAAAAAGCTTCTTGTTGATGACGGTTTTATTGCACAGAAAACTGATAGTCAGGGATTTTTTGAGTATTCACTTGAAAGCTTCTCTCAAAATGGTTTTGTGCTTTCCAATATTTCTCTTGATTTACACAACAGTGATTTTGAGGGCAATATTGTTACGGAATATGAAAGTAAGTTTGTAGGTCTGGGGTTACCTATTTACAGACTTGAAGCAAAATTAAAATTAGGCGGGGATTAAAAATGAATACTAACACTATTCAGGCTCAGAATGAGCAAAAACATGTAAAAACAAACGAGTTTGTTCTTTACTTATTGGGTGTATTCTTTTACACCACAATGACGGGTATGGTTGGCGGCAACCGTAATGCGTACCTTGTTAACGTTCTTCGTTTACCTGAAGAACAAACATCACTTTTTAACTTGTTAACAAGCATTATTCCATTTGTACTTAACTTCTTTATCGTTATGTATATTGATGGTAGAAAAATGGGCAAGGGCGGAAAGTTTAGACCCCTTACTATGCTTGCCATAATTCCTATGGCAATTGTTATGATGCTTTCTTTCTGGGCACCATCAGGACTTTCAGGCACAGTTCTTTTCATCTATATTATCACTCTTGCAGTATTGTGGAGCATTTTCGGCACCTTTGGTAACTCAATCAATATGGTTGCAAATGTTATGACACCTAACCTTAAAGAGCGTGACCAAGTTCTTTCATTCCGCAGTATTTCATCTGCAGTCGGTAACTCTGCACCAGTTGTTATTTTACTTGTTATTGGTGCTATATGGAGCAAAGATAACCAAAAACTTATAAATGCTGTTACCGGTACAAGTATTCGAAGCGTTGAAGGCTTACAGTATATAATCTCAGCTGCACTTTGTGGTGTTGTTGGTATTATTACAGTTCTTCTTGGCATGAAAGTTGTTCGCGAAAGAACAGTTTATACTGCTGAAAAGAAAAATCCACTTGTAGGCTTTAAAGACATCGTTACAAACAAATACGCTTGGACAATTATTTTTTCTGAATTCTTAAAGAGTTTCCGTGGTATTGCTACATATATGGAAGCATTTATCGCAGCAGCGGTACTTGGTGATATTTCAAAGAAAATTCTCTTTGTTCTTCCTGTTGGCATCGGTACTGCAGTTGGTATGCTCGTTATTAACTTCCTTCTTAAAAAGTTTGATGCTCGTCAGCTTTATATTGCGAGTGGTATCTATTCACTCTGCGCTAACTGTGCAGCATTCGGTATCGGTTATCTCTATTTCACAACTGGTAACGGAATTTTACAGGTTGTATTCATTATCTTCTTGTTCCTTATTGGTCTTCAATTTGGTGCATCTAACCTTCTTCCAAGTATGTTCCAAGCAGACGTTCTTGAAACAATTGAACTTAAAACAGGCAAGCGCCTTGATGCATCTTTCCCATTTGTTATCGGTATCGGCACACTTATCAGTGGTACAATTGCAAGCACAGTTGCTCCGCTTCTTCTCTATGGTGACGGTTCAATTATCGGTTATATTCAACCAACTGACCTTGTTCCAACACCGATGCAGAGCCTTGACACAAAGGTTACACTCTTGTTCTTCTATACAATTATGCACGGTATTATGATGTTCCTTGCAGGTGTTCCATTCTTCTTCTATAAGCTTACAGGCAAAACAAAAGAAAATTATCACAATGCACTTCTCGCAAAGCGTGCAGAAATGGCAGAACAGCAAGACGCATAAATCCACATACATATAAAACAAAGCGGGTAGTCGAGACGCGACCCCTACGAAATATCATCCATACAAACCCCAATTTGTAAAAATAATTATTTATACACAAACCAAAAAGCAGGACTTTAAAAGTCCTGCTTTTGTTTTGCTGAAATATTAAATTATAACTTTGAATATCCGTGGCAGTTAATGAGTGCGTCGATTTTTTTGCCTTCTTTACAGAGTGGGCATTCGTGAGAATGAACGCTGAAATAATCTGGCAAGTCTTTAGGATTAAATACTGAATTTACTTCATAGCCTGCACATTCTTGTGATGTTGCGAAGATTGATGCAACACCAACCACGTCACCACCATAATATTTAATTGCATCAATAGCAGATTTTGCTGTGTTACCAGATGCAACAGAAACTGCGGTGATAAGCACGTGCTTGTCTTTAATCATTGGCACAATGTTATCTCTGAAAATAATCTGTGAGCCGTTAACAACTTCAGGTGTAACAATATAGATTGTTTGGTGAGCGTTGATATTTACATAGTCGCTCTTTGTAAGCTCTTCTGCAATGCAAGTTGCAATAACTTCTGTACCATCAAGGCAAAGAATTGTGTCAATAATCTGGTTACTGTATTTATGATTCTTGCAAATCTCCTGAGCAACTGCTTTAGCCTCAGAAAGACGGGACTTTTGTGCAGCAACGTCTATGTAATAGTTACTGTGTGCACTGCTTGTTGCAAAATGACCTTTTGCAACACGAAGATACAAATTCTTCTGATGAGTTTTGATTTTTGAAATGCTTGTTGTTGGCATAAAAGTTCCCCCTTGAATATTTTAATATTCACATTGTACAACAAAGAACTGTCGATTACAATAAAAAATAGTAAACTTGTAGCAAAAATCACAAATTTTGTACGATAAGACAAAATTTTAAAAAACTTTTTATGCAGTTTTATGTTGTCGTCCTGTGTGGTCAAGGTAAAATTTGTCTTTATAAATCAAATCGTTGACTGAAACAAACGAATAACCCTGTTTTGAGAGTTCTGTGAGAATTATATCAAGAGCAGGGGCGGTGTTTTCTACACCATTATGAAAAAGCACAATTGACCCATTTGTAACACGGCTTATAACTCGGTTTACAATCTCATCAACCGATAGCTTTTGATAGTCAAGAGAATCAACATCCCATTGAATAGTGTACATTCCAAGTGATTTTGCAACATCCATACTTTGATTTGTATAGTCGCCTGATGGTGCTCGGAGCAGGGTGACTTTTTCACCGATAATCCCTTCAAGTTTTTCATTACAGTTTTCGATTTCTTCTTTAATTTCTTTTCGTGAGCATTTTGAAAAAGCCTTGTGAGTGTCAGAGTGGTTTGCTATTGTATGCCCTGCGTCATAAAAGTCTTTTACACTTTCAGGAAAACTCTTTGCCCAGTCACCAACAACAAAAAATGTGGCTTTTGCATTGTGCTTTTTTAGTATTTCAATTAGTTGGTCGGTGTCTTGATTAGTCCACGCCGCATCAAAGGTGATTGCAATTTTCTTTTCGTCGGTTGCAACTGCATAAATTGGTAATTGCTTTGTGGGTGACGAAGCAGAAACAATGTGTCCTGTAAATAAAATTAAACCACCAATTAAGACAATTATAGCGAAGAGAATAAGTAATAGTGTCTGTCGTTTCAAAACAAAAAATCTCATAAAAAATACCCCTTTCAATTATATGAAAGGGGTTTAAGGTTATATGTAAGTGATTTTATTCTGCTTTTGGTACACGAAGCTCAGCAATTTCATTTTCAATGAATTTTTCCATTGATGGTTGCTCTTGCATCTGCTTTTTAAGGCTCTTGCCAACAAGCACATTGAGAGTAACATTCACAAAGAAAAGAACACATCCAACGATAAAGCCAAAACCAAGACTGCAATCTGTGATGATTCCACCACCGAGAGTTTGGCAAGCTGTTGTGAACTGTACAAAGAATACTGCTGCCAATCCCCAAGAAAGTGTGCTTATCACATTGAGAATAATATTGAACATATATTTAAGTTTAATACCTGCAATAAGCAAAACAAAGAAATTGAGAACACCGCAAACAACTGCCAAGAGAAGAAGTGCACAAGCCACAACAACCATAAGTGCTGCGTGACCAAGAACTTCGCCACCTGCGAGTTTTAATACGCTGCCAATGTCTGTCTCAAGAAGATAATCAAGAACAAATGTCAAGAAAGACACAGTTTTTGTATCTGTATAGAAAGGCATTGTAATTGTGAATTTGTAAAGTGGAAGAACAAGTGCAATAAGTGGTGCAAATGTCATAATAAGACGAACAATGCGAAGCTTTGAGCCTGCTGCCGCGCTTTTGAAGTTTGCAGTTTTATAATGCAATTTTGCAAATGCGTGTTCAGCAAAGTCAGAGTCTTGCTCAAGTCTTTGCTCCCATTGGAAGTTTGGAATATTTGCGCCACATTTTGGGCACTCTGCTTTAACATTCCAGAGTTTTAAAGTATGCCCACAGTTAGGACATTTTGTTGCCATAAAATCACTCTTTTCGTAAGGTCAAAATAATACCATATTATTTTACTATATTTATTTCTTTTTTGCAAGTCTAATAACATTCCAAGAAAGTGGTTTAAGATTTATCGAAAGTTCTTTGCCTTGGAGCACAGCATTGTTTGACTTGAATGGTTTAACAGGAGTTGCGATTGCACTATTTTCTTCTTTAATGCCATATCCACTCATTTCGATGCAATCAATAACCTGGAAGTTCTCAAAATCGAGAAGAGAAACATCAAAGAGAATATCTTCTTCCATATTTCTGTTAACTGCAAAAATTGTGAGATTTTCTTTATCTTCACTCATTGTTGCGATTGACTCAATATCAGGAACATCTGTGAACTCTTTTGTATCGTGTTTAGGTGAAACAACTCTTGAATCAAGTGTATAGCCACGACCATAATTTGAAAGATGCATAAATGGGTAGAAAATTGTCTGTTCCCAACAAGCGCCACCGTTTTCAGTCATAATTGGTGCAATAACATTTACAAGCTGTGCAAGACAACCGATTTTAACTCTATCTGCGTGCTTTAAAAGAGTCATAAGCATAAGTGCAACTAAAAGAGCATCTTCAAAGTTGTAGATATCTTCAAGCTGATGTGGTGCAGTACTCCACTTTTCAAAAGGTGCACCATTTGAATGATACCACACATTCCACTCATCAAATGAAAGGTTAACTGTATGTTTTGAGCGTTTTTTTGCTTTGATATAGTCACAAATGCAAATTACTGAACGGATAAACTCATCCATTTTCAAGTTCTTTGCAAGGAATGATGGTGTATCATTTTCGTGGTTGCCAAAATAGATGTGAAGTGAAAGATAGTCAACTTTATCATAAGCTAAGTCAAGAGTAGTTGCTTCCCACTCGCCAAAAGTTGCCATATCACGAGATGCGCTACCACAAAGCACAGTTTCAATTGATGGGTCAGTCCATTTCATAACCTTTGATGCTTCGGCTGCTGTTCGACCATATTCAACTGCAGTTTTGTGACCGATTTGCCAGTCACCATCCATTTCATTACCAAGACACCAGAGTTTGATGTTGTGTGGGTCTTCATATCCGTGTGAACGACGAAGGTCACTCCAATAACTGCCGGATTTGTGATTGCAATATTCAACAAGGTTTCTTGCTTCTTCAGGACCACGAAGTCCAAGGTTTACAGCCATCATTGGTTGAGAATTCGCTTTTTTACACCATTTAGCAAATTCATTTGTACCAAAAAGGTTAGGCTCTGTCACGCCCCAAGCAAGTTCAAGTTTGTGAGGTCTCAATTCAACAGGACCAACGCCATCTTCCCAGTTATAGCCTGAAACAAAGTTGCCACCTGGATAACGAACAATCGGAACATTAAGTTTTTTAACCTTTTCAATAACATCTTGACGGAAACCGTCTTCGTCTGCAGTAGGGTGGTCAGGTTCATAAATACCGCCATAAACAGCACGACCTAAATGCTCAATGAATGAGCCGTAAATTCTTTCGTCAATTTTTGCGCCTGTAAATTCAGACACAAGTGACATCTTTGCCTTTTTCATATATAGTACCCCCAACGGTATTATTTCTTTTCTGTTGATGACTCAACTTCTTCCACTTGCTTTTCAGAAAGAAAGTTTTGCATAATCTTGATATTATCTTCAAAATCCATTACAAGACTCTTGCCGACACCAGATATACTCTTGCTTGACCAAGTATTTTCAGCAGGAATTTGCTGTTGAACAATCGGATATGAATAAGCTTGCTTTAAAAGAGCAGTAACACCAATGCTCACAATTTCTTCTGAACTGAGGTTTGTTTTTACCAACGGAATAATTGTTTCTGCCAAGCCAATCATTGTTGGTATATCTTGCTGTAAGGTCTTTTCAACGATAGCAGTAATAACCTTTCTCTGTCTCTGTGTTCTCATAAAGTCAGAGTCAAGATAACGGATTCTTGAATACCACAATGCCTGTTCACCATTGAGAAGAACATCTTCACCGGCTTCAATTCTGACAGGCACACCAACTTTACCGGAATGATATGTATAGTAACTTTCTTTTTCAGTTACATCAACATTGATTCCACCTAATTCATCAACAATAGTAGTGAAAATTTCAAAATCCACAACTACATAATATGGAATACTCACTTTGAAATTCAATTCAAGGGTGTCAATAAGAGTCTGTATTCCGCCACGAAGATAAGCGGCGTTGAGCTTTTCTTTTCTGTCGCGACCAGCAATTGAAACATAAGAGTCACGAAGGAAGGATGTGAGTTTGATTTCGCCATTTTTATTATCCAATGTAACGAGCATCATTGTGTCTGAGCGAGATTCAGTTTCGCCTTCTCTTGCGTCAACACCAACCAAAAGGATATTCACTTGTTCGTCATCACTATAAAGAAGCGATTCGGATATGTATTCGTTATCGACGATTTGTTCTTTACTGTCAAATGAAGAAAGAAGCTTATTAACTGTGCTATATCCATAAAAACCAACACAAGAAACCAAGACAAGAACAATGCACAAGAAAACAAGAAAAGTGTTTCTCACAGGGTGACCTTTTTTCTTCTTTTTCTTTTCTTCGGGAGCCATACCGCTAAAAACATCACTGATGTCGTCATATTGAATTTCCTGACGACGACGATTTTGAACGGCGCTATTATATTTTACTGTGAAATCATCACTGACATAGTCTTCTTCATATACTTCATCTTCTTGTTCAGATGAAAAGGAAGAAATGTCTTCATATTCATTTTTTGCGTCAGAAGAACTATAAATATCTTCATATTCATTTGAATTACTTGAATTACTGAAAATATCTTCAAATTCGTCATTTTTAAAACGATTATCAGCCAAAATTTGCACTTCCTTAACTTTTTGTTTTATCTCATTTATTTTACAACAATCAATAAAAAATCACAATATATTTTATTAAAATAATAGAGCAGAAAAGGTAAAAATTATATTTTTTAAGTTATGACTTGAAACATACACATAAATTATGTATAATTGTAACCAGTTACAGTCGGTTGGCATAAAAATGTCAACAATTTTTCGGGAGAAGATACATATGTTAGGTAAATATGTAAGGGTGAGAGTGACTCATCCTATGAACTCCTTTGACAGTGAAAGAAATTTAACCTTTAAATTGAATTATGGTACTGTTGAGAGTGGTCTTGACCCTCGCTCTCCTGTCAAAGGTGCATTTGTTATGGGTGTCAATCACAAGGTTCGAATTTTCGAAGGACGAGTGATTGCCACAATTAAAAATGATAAAGGAATTGTGCTTGTTGTAGCACCAAAAAGTAAAAGATTCATCATTCACGAAATTGAAGATGCTATCGAGTTTGCTTATGGCACACAAAAACGAGAAATCTCTTGTCTTTATGAGTGCTCTTGTGGCGCAATTGTTTATAGAATCATTAACGGTCAGGTTCGTTTCTTGCTTATTAAGAATAAACGAAGCGCAAACTGGGGTTTCCCGAAAGGGCATATGGAGCGTGGTGAAAACGAGCACGAAACAGCTTATCGTGAAGTGCTTGAAGAAGCAGGAATACGAATTCGTTTTATGCCTGATTTCAGATATAAGTCAGAGTATTCAATTCAAGGCAGAATTGAGAAAAAGGTTATTATATTCTTAGCCACAACTGATGATACAAACACAATCATTCAGCGTGAAGAAATTGAAGAGTATTTGTGGTTAGGTTTTGATAAGGCAATGAATTCACTTAAATTTCCTAATGATAAATTCCTTTTGAGAAAAGCGCACGAATATCTCGAAAAGATGGAGGTTACAAATGGTTGAACAAATAGTTGAAGCAATTATGACCTTTTTGCAGGATAAAGTTCCTGAAGAATTGATTGCATTTGTGATTTCCCTTTGTCCTGTGCTTGAATGCCGTGGTGGTATGATAGCAGCACGACTTATGGAAATTCCGTTTGTTAAAGCATTCTTAATTTGCTATATAGGCAATATGCTTCCAATTCCATTTATTATTCTTTTCATCAGAAGGATTTTTGACTTCTTGAGAAAATTCAAATTCTTTGCAAAAATAGTTGAAAAGCTTGAGGCAAAGGGTGAGAAAAACAGAGAAAAGATTATGAAATATGAAGCATGGGGATTACTTTTATTTGTTGCAATTCCACTTCCTGGCACAGGTGGTTGGACAGGTGCATTGATGGCGGCACTTCTTGACATTCGTTTTAAACGAGCACTTCCAATAATTGCACTTGGTGTTCTTATTGCAGGTTTCATTATGTCAGGGCTCACATACGGAATTTTCCAGATGTAAAAAACAAGGACTAAGCAATTTGCTTAGTCCTTTTAATATTTTATTTAATCAGTTCTCCGTTTTTAATATAAACGCGGGGGACTCTTTTATTTAAAAGACAACAGAATTCATAATTGAAACGATATTCTGAATCTGACAAATCTTCAACTGTAATCACTTCGTTGCCATCAACACCCATAAGTGTTACTTCGTCGCCGACTTTAATGTCCGGCACATTTGTCGCATCAATCATAAATTGGTCCATACAGATTTTGCCGATTATTCTGCAACGGATACCATTGACAATAACTTCGCCCTTATTTGAAAGATAACGAGGGTAACCATCAGCATAACCAACAGGCACAGTTGCCACTTTCATGTCTTTGTCTGCCACAAAAGTTGAACCATAACTTACAGTAAAGCCTTTGCTAACATCTTTTACAAATGAGATGCTACTCTTTAATTCCATTGCTGGATAAAGCACAAAATCGCGGCTCATTTCTTCTGACGGATAAAGACCATACATCATAATGCCACAACGGACACTGTCGCCAACGAAGCCCTCTAATTCCATAACAGCGGCACTGTTATACATATGTCGTCTGAAAGTGTATCCGTCTGCTATGAGTTTATCTGTAAGCTCAAGATACTTTTTTCGTTGATTTTCAGCGGAATTTTTATCATGGCTATCAGCACAAGCAAAGTGAGTGAAAATACCAGCAACAGAAAGTCCATCAAGGGCAAAAATCTTCTTTATATCTTCATAGCTTTGCTCGTTTGGTTGAAAACCAATTCGTCCCATACCTGTGTCAACTTTAATATGCACAGTTGCCGTTTTGCCCATTTGCTTTGCAATTTCTGCGAAAAACTTTGCAGTATCATAATCAGAAACGGTGCAATCAATATTGTGTTGGACAGCTACTTTGAATTCTTCTCTAAAAGTTTCACCAAGAATGAGAATGGGCGCAGTTACACCATCATTTCTAAGGTCAAGTGCTTCTTGCATTGTGGCAACACCAAAACGGTTTATACCCAACTCGCAAAGAAATTCAGTGACTTTTGTTGCACCGTGACCATAAGCATCTGCTTTAACAATACCTGTTATATCAGTATTCTCAGGCAAATGCTCTCTGATAGCATCAATATTCTTTTTTATGTTGTCGAGATTTACTTTTGCATAAACTCTTTTAAGTAACATTTTCTAAAACCTTCTCTATTGGGCAACTGCTTTATTTATATTGATATAATATTTTTTTTATGATATAATTACTTTAAAACTTATTATAATAGATTTTGGCTATAAAAACAAGTTTAATCTGCTTTTTTAATAAAGGAAAATTTTTATGACTAAAAAGCGAAGAAAATTATCAACAACGCATTTCATAATGCTGAGTTTTATAATAGTTATTCTCATAGGTAGCTTTTTATTGGTTTTACCTGTAAGTTCTGCTGACAGAAATTCGGTTTCATATATTGATGCCTTGTTTACTGCCACAACAGCCACTTGCGTTACGGGACTGGTAACCTTGCCAACGGTCAGCACTTGGAGCACTTTTGGTCAAGTGGTGATTCTTTGTCTTATTCAACTTGGCGGTCTTGGCGTTGTTACTGTTATGTCGGGAGTTATGGTTGCTCTACACAAGAAGATGGGGATTTCTGACCGATTGTTAATTCAAGATGCTTTTAATCTTAACACACTTTCAGGTCTGGTGCGTTTTGTAAAAAATGTTATCAGTGCAACTTTCATTGTTGAAGGAATTGGTGCATTGTTATATATGACGGTTTTTGTGCCGAAATATGGTATTCGCGGTATATGGATTTCAGTTTTTAATTCCGTTTCCGCATTTTGTAATGCAGGGCTTGACATAATTTCACCAAATAGTCTTTGCGAATATGCAACAAACCCTGTTATCAATATGGTGACAAGTGCTTTGATTATAGTTGGTGGTATTGGTTATATTGTTTGGTGGGATGTAATTAGAGTAATTAGACTTTACAGACAACAGGGCATAAAGTGCTTTAAAAGATTATCTTTGCACAGTAAATTGGCGTTGTCTATGACGGCATTGTTAGTTGTTGCAGGAACATTGGCGTTCTTCTTGTTTGAATATAGCAATGAGAAAACAATCGGTAATCATTCACTTTTTGACAAAATGCAAATATCTTTTTTTCAATCTGTGACAACAAGGACGGCGGGGTTTGCGACAATTCCGCAGGAGAATCTTACCAATGCGTCCGCTTTTGTGTCTATTCTCTTGATGTTTATTGGTGGCTCTCCGGTAGGTACGGCGGGCGGTATTAAAACGATTACTGCTATGGTGCTGTTCCTAACGGCAGTTGCTATGGTTCGAAATAAAAACGACGTGACAGCATTTAATCGTTCCATTTCGCCTAAGGCAGTGAAAAAAGCAGTGGCTGTTTTTTCAATGTCGTTTATCATTATGTTTGTGTCAACTGTATTGCTTGCGACGGTATGCGATGCACCTGCGTTAGACATTATTTATGAAACAGTAAGTGCAACAGCAACGGTCGGTTTGACCCGCAATCTGACAGCTACATTTAATGATTGGGCAAAGATTATTATAATTGTGACGATGTATTTAGGAAGAATAGGTCCGATTTCATTAGCCGTTGCTTTGAATATGAAAAAAAGCAGTCAAAATATTGTGAAAACACCTGTTGAAGAAATAAGCGTTGGTTGAGAAAGGTTGATTTATATGAAAACTAATAATTCTTATGCGGTTTTTGGTCTAGGCAGATATGGCCTTGCTGTTGCGAAGGAACTTGTTGAAAACGGAGCAGATGTACTTGCTGTTGATAATCGAGAAGACCTTGTAAATGATGCAGTCTCTGAACTTCCTGTTTGCAGATGTGCTGATATAACTGATGCGGAAGCTATCAAACAACTTGGGATTTCTAATATGGATGTGGTGATAATTGCAATTTCAGGTAGTCTTGAAACAAGTGTGATGGCAACTACTCTTTGCAAAGAAGCAGGTGTGAAAACTGTTATCGTTAAATGCAGCAATGAAATGCACGCAAAAATATTAAGTCGTGTTGGTGCTGATAAGGTTGTCTTGCCTGAACGCGAATCAGGAATCCGCCTTGCTAAAAATTTGTTAAGTTCCGGCTTTGTTGATATTATTGAGCTTACAAGCAACATTTCTTTGGTTGAGATTGATGTTAAATCAGAGTGGGACGGGAAAACGCTTGTTGATTTAAATTTAAGAAAAAAATACTCAATAAATGTGATTGCCATTCAGCAAAACAATGATGTTTCCACTGATATTGACCCTACAAAACCATTGGAAACATCTATGAAATTGATTGTTGTAGCAGATAAGAACAAATTAGAGAAAATGAGATAATCAAAAAGCACTTAAGGTGAAAAACCTTAAGTGCTTTTTTTCCATGTTGAGCGCATGAATAAAATCATAATTGGAAAAATCTCAAGTCTGCCAATGAGCATATTAGCTGAAAGAATTATTTTTGAGAAATTACTGAAATCTGCAAAATTCTCTGTTGGCCCTACTGCTGCGAAACCGGGTCCTACATTATTTATACAAGTTACAACAGCCGTGATTGTTGTTGTAAAATCAAAGTTATCAATAGATAACAATAATGAAGAAATACCAATTATAAATATATAAATGATAAAGTAAGCGGAGGTGGTAAGAACAACATCCTTTTCAATAACGGCACCATCAAGCTTAATTGCTTTTACACGTTTTGGGTTGATTGCGCGTCTAAGCTCTCTCCATACTGCTTTGACAATAATAATCACCCTTCCGACTTTAAGTCCACCGCCGGTTGAACCTGCACAAGCACCTATAAACATTAGAACAAACAATATCATTTGTGAAAACATAGGCCATTGTGCAAAGTCAGCAGTTACGAAGCCTGTGGTTGTAATAATTGAAATTACTTGAAATCCGGCCTGACGTAATGCTGTTCCGAAATTTTCAACTAATGGATAAACATTAAATGAAATAAGCAATATTGAAGTTGCAATGATACCAAGATATGACCAAAGCTCTTCACTTTTAAAAACTCTCCTGAATTGTTTGACAAGGAATAAATAAAACAAGTTGAAGTTTATGCCAAACAATAACATAAATAAAGAGATTACAATTTCTGCACCAACATTGTTGTATGCTGCAATACTGGTGTTTTTAACTGAAAATCCACCTGTACCTGCAGTTGCGAAAGCTGTTGTAACGCTATCGAAAAGTGGTATTTTGCAGCAAAGCAAAGAAAATATTTCAGCAATAGTAAGAACGGTATAAATGATGTAAAGAATACGAGCTGTAACAGTAGCCTTTGAAACAAGTTTGCCCACGGTTGGGCCAGGCACTTCTGCTCTTAAAATATGCATTGATTGCATTTCTTTTTTTGGAAGAATTGCAAGTACAAATACGATAACGCCCATGCCACCAATCCAATGAGTGAATGAACGCCAGAAGAGAAGACTTTTAGGCAATGCTTCGATATTGCTTAATATAGAAGCGCCTGTTGTGGTAAAACCTGATACGGTTTCAAACAATGCATCAACAAATGACGGTATAGCACCGGATATTACAAAAGGCAAAGCACCAAAAACTGACATCAATATCCATGAAAGTGAAACAATAGCAAATCCTTCACGAGCATAAATGGTTTTGGTTTCGGGTTTTGGCAAGGTCATCAATGTACCAACGGCTAAAATCAAACCAATTACAATCCCATAAATATATAAAATATTTTCTTTATAATAAACTGAAACCATTAAGGGCAAAAGCATAAGCAGTGCTTCCGCTTTTAAAAGTCTGCCCACGGTTTTTGTCACCATTTTTAAATTCATAAAAATACCTTATTCAAAAATTTCGTTAATACTTCTTAACATCTGGCTCTTTGAAACAACAATAACGCTGTCGCCAAGTTCAATTGCATCATTACCGCTTGGGAACATAACCTGATGGTTACGAACAATAGCGGCAATGAGAGTGTCTTTGTTTAGCTCAAGGGCTTTAAGCGGAATACCAATACCCTTAAAGTCATGGTTGATTATGAATTCGAGAGCTTCGACCTGACTACCAACTAATTTATAAAGAGTCTGAACACTTGATTCACCTGAATTTTCAAGAGCACGGACATAACCGATAATTCTGTTGGCTGCAATAGCTTTTGATGAGAAGGCA
Organism: uncultured Clostridia bacterium; assembly: GCA_937898195.1. Lineage (GTDB taxonomy): Bacteria > Bacillota > Clostridia > Oscillospirales > Acutalibacteraceae > Fimenecus. Next base: position 14,719 of record CALEJD010000096.1, read on the forward strand.
CTGTCAACACCAATGCTTTCAAGAACATCATAGGATACGCGGTTTACTTTTGCTACTGTTTTGCGAATACCGATAGCAGAGGCATACATAGCAGAAATAATATTCTCTTCGTCAATTCTAGTGAGAGCGACAAAAGCATCTTGATTTCTGAGCCCTTGCTCCATAAGGGTTGCTTTATCAGTACCATCACCAAGGATAATATCAACATTTGGCAAGTTTTCGCAGAGATGTTCGCAACGGTCAGGGTCGATTTCAAGAATTTTAACATTATATCCACCGGTTTCTGACAACTGACGAGCAAGATAATAACCCATCTTGCCACCACCGATAATCATAATGTTTTTTGTGCTGTGTTTATAAATGCCAAGGTTTTTCATAAATTTCACAAGCACACCACGGGGTGCAGTAATGTGAATTTTATCACCTTTTTGAAGCACAAAATCACCACGGGGGATGATAACTTCGTTTTTGCGTTGAACAGCACAAATCAAAACTCTGTATTTGAATGTGTTGAAGATATCCATAAGCTTCATATCGCAAAGTGGATTGCCTTCTTCAAGCTTTAGTTCTGCAAGGTCAACTCTTCCACGATAGAATGACTCAATATTAATAGCATTAGGGAATCTTAATACTTTTGCAATTTCGTTTGCAGCATCAAGCTCGGGGTTAATAACCATACTGAGTCCCAACTCGTCTTTGAAGAACGGTAATTGCTTTAAATATTCAGGGTTGCGCACACGGGCTATTGTATGTTCTGCACCGATTTTCTTTGCAACAAGGCAAGAGAGAATATTAAGCTCGTCAGATGATGTTGCGGCAATAAAAACATCTGCATCCCCGACACCTGCTTCAACCTGAATGTCATAACTTGCACCGTTGCCACAAATACCCATAACATCGAAGTTATTTACCATCTGTTCAACGACTTTCTGGTCACGGTCAATAACAACCACATTGTGATTTTCAAGTGAAAGATATTCAACAAGTGTTGCACCGACTTTACCGTCACCAACAATGACTATGTTCATAATTTCAGTCTCCGTTAAATGATTATAATTTCACCAAATAACATATTACCACAAGATTATTGATTTTACAATATTTTTTAATAATTGACCAACAGAAAAAAATATGATAAATTTAAGTTGGTGAGAAGCACCGAAAAGTCTTTAAAATTGTCGTTTTAAGGCTGTTTTGGATTATTCTCGCCAACTTAAGAAAAGGGGATGTATTTATGAATAAAAAAGTTAAAATATCTTTAATCGGGTTAGGTAGTGTTGCAATAGCATTAGCAGTTGCAGTTGGTGGCTTTTTTGCCGTTTATCCTATGACGCCTGATGTTGAAATTAAATCAGCACAAGATAGAGTAGAAGACAATAGCGAACTTTTGGTTGCAAGCTATAATACAGCAGCACCGTGGGGTAACTTGATTAAGGGTACATACACAACCCGTCGTGCGCATCTTTTTGCACAACAGATGAATGATATCTTGCCTGACTCTTTCGGTGTTCAGGAAATCAATACATTCTGGGTTGAACATTTTAAAGAACTTTTGCCACAATATGATTATTATGGTGTAAAACGTGGTGGAGACTCAGAAGAAAAGACATCTGAAATGAGTGGTATTTTCTATCTAAAAGAAAAATATAGTCTTTTAGATAGTGGTACTTTCTGGATTTCAAATACGCCTGACACAGAATCAAAATTCGATGGTGCTGCTTGTTACAGAATTTGTTCTTATGCAGTTCTTGAGAATAAGGCAACCGGCTTTAAATATGTTCATATGAATACCCATCTTAACCACGTAAGTACAGAAGCACAAAATCTTGGTGGTAATCTTATTCTCAATAAGTCACAAGAGTTAAAGAAAAACTACCCTGATGCTAAAACAGTAATAACGGGGGATTTTAACCAAAGTATTGATGGTGAAGCAATTAAGATTCTCAGTGCAAATGGTTTTATAAGTGCAAATACAGTTGTTGAAAATGGTGACAAAATCGCAACTTATCACGGTTGGACAGGGAACAAAGAAGATGCACCAATAGATTTCATTTTTGCTGATAATACAATGAAAATCAAGTCATATAATGTGCAAAATGAAAAGGTCGGCAAATCGTTCGCATCCGACCACTATATGATTACCGCAGAAATTGAATTTTAAGTAACGCATAAACTCAAATTTGTCTAACAAATATTAAAGATTTACACAACCCCTAATTTGTCAAACTGTTTTTGAATATATACAACCACAATAGTTTTGACGATATAGATTATATTCTTTGCTCAATTCTATTGACCGTTTATATCCTTCTTTTTTCTTGAAGTCTGACGGCAACCATTGGGCGTTATATTCTTTTGCTAATTCAAGTCCTATTTCATTGATTTTTTGTGCATCTTTTAACGGACTGATTGTAAGGGTTGTAGTGAAATAATCAAAACCATTTTTCACGGCTTCCCCTACTGTCTTCTCAAGTCGCAAGTGATAGCATTTGAAACAACGCTCACCACATTCACGGCAATTTTCAAGTCCCTTTGCAAGTCTATAAAACTTTCCGCTTTCAAAATCACAATCAAGCATTTTAACGGGATATTTTGTATCCATCTCCCCTATTAATCGCTTCTGCTCTGCCTTGCGCTTTTCGTATTCGGCTTCAGGATAAATATTAGGGTTATAATAAAGCACAGTAATATTAAAATACTGTGACAAATATTCAATGCAATAACTACTGCAAGGGGCACAACAAGAATGGAGAAGAAGTGTTGGCACTTTATCCCCTAAATTTTCTATAATTTTATCAAGTTGTTTTTGGTAGTTTATTTTTTGCATAATATCACCACAAATTGTAACGGCGGGGTCAAGACCCCGCCCTACTTTTAATCTTCTTTTCTGCCGAAGAATCTGCGTTCTTCAGTTTCTTCTTTCTTTTCTATTGGAAGAATTTCAACTTTGACTTTACCGATACGGCGTTCTTCAACATTGAGAACTGTGAATTTCACATTCTCAAACTGAACTTCGTTCATTTCGCCATCCTGAGGGAGAAAGCCAAGCACACTGATAATATAGCCACCTATTGTGTCATAATCACCATCGGGGAATTTCTTTCCTGTATGTTCTTCAACTTCTTCAATATCGGTTATACCATCAACTTCGAAAACTGTATCGTTAATGATTGAGATTTCTTCGTCTTCTTGGTCATACTCGTCCTGAATATTACCAACAATGGATTCAAGCACGTCTTCAAGTGTAACGATACCTGCTGTGCCACCGTATTCGTCAATAACAACTGCCATCTGTACTCTTTTTTCTGTCATTTCAGTAAAGAGTTCACCACAGCGCTTTGTTTCGGGAACATAATATGCAGGGCGCATCATATCTTTAACTGTTTTTGTCTTTGGAAGATTTGTTCCAACATATTTAAGGAAGTCTTTAATATAAACAATACCGATAATATTATCGGGGTCTTCTTTATAAACCGGAATTCTTGAAAATCCGTTTTCAATAGAAAGTTTAACCGCTTCGCTGAGTGGCTCTTCTTCGTCAACACAAACCATATCAGTACGGTGAGTCATAATGTCGGCAACATCAATATCGTCGAACTCGAAAATATTGTTAATCATTTCGATTTGAGTGTCTTCGATAACACCTTTTTCGCCACCAACGTCAACCATCATTCTGATTTCTTCTTCTGTGACAACTTCTTCGTCAGCGTGTGGGTCAATGCCCATAAGGCGCAACACACCGTTAGTTGAAAGAGCCAAGAATTTAACAACAGGTCTTGTAACCTTTGCAACAAAAACAAGAATTGGCGCTGCCATAAAAGCCATTTTTTCAGGCTTGTTCATTGCGATTTTCTTTGGTACAAGTTCACCCAAAACAAGTGAGAAATATGACATAATAAGCGTGATTACAACTGTTGAAAATCCGCTGATTATACCAACAGGAATAACATTCACAATACTTGTTTTAGCAATCGCATTAGAAAGCATTTCTACAAATGACTGTGCAGCAGTAGCAGATGTCAAGAACCCTGCTAATGTAACACCAATCTGGATTGTTGACAAAAATGAACTTGTGTTTTCTGTTAATTTTTGAATTTGTTTTGCTTTTTTGTTGCCCTCGCTAGCCATTTTATCAATTTTGTTATCATTGAGAGTAACAATTGCCATTTCTGACATTGAGAAGAATGCATTGACAAAAATCAATGCGAAAAGAGTTACTATTTTAAGAATAATACTCCCGGGGTCCGTGCCCATGTGACAAAACCGTCCTTATAAAAAATATAGAGATATTTATAAAATATCAGTATGTATTTTATAACAAAATATACCTTTTGTCAAATATCCGAGTAATATGACATCAATTTAAGACAACCCATTATGTAGGGGCGATTCACGAATCGCCCGAAATAAAGCCACTTTTTGTTTATATTTTTTCTAATTGCTTGCACATTAAATCATCAGGACGAACATTGAAGTATTCATATATTTCATAAATCACATCTGCATCCAATGTATCTCCACCTTTTCCGTTTTCAACTTCTTCAAGCAACGAAACGTCTATCTGCAGTATTCTTGCCATTTCTTCTTTTGATAATTTATTACTCTTTCTAAGCCATATAATATTGTTAACAAAGTTTTGCCAAGAAATATCATTTAAACTCATTTTTATCACCCTTTTGCAACAATTATATAACACTTATGTTACAAAGTCAATATAAAAGTAATATTTATGCTACAATTTTACTAATAAATATAAGTTGGTGGTTTTTTTATGATTTTTAATAAAAGAGCAAGAGACCTTAGAGAAGATTTAGGATTGTCACAAGATTACATAGCGCAAAAATTAGGTGTAAGCCGAGCTACTGTTAACCGATATGAAAACGATAGATTTGATTTAAAACTTTCCTATGCCGTAAAATTAGCAAAAATTTATAATGTTTCCCTTGACTATTTGACAGGACTTATTGATGAGCCCAAGCCATTAAAAAAATAAGCTCTCGTTAACTTGTATCGTAAATCGTTTTCTCCCTTTAATAAGGGAGATTTTTCTTTTTATTACACTTTTTAGTCTTTTTATATAGGAATTTTCCCTGCCAAATTCCACATCTTCCAAAATACACAAAAAATGGTTAAAATTTTATCAAAGTTCGTCATTTTTTAAGGATAAATTACTTTACTTTTTAATCGAAAAGTGTTATCATTTATAATGTATGAATAGGCATACTTAATTCTATATCTAATTCCATTAAGGAGGAAATAAAAATGGCAGAAAACAAGACACCCATAGTTCGTCAAAAGAAAACTATGGACGGTAATACTGCTGCTGCTCACGTATCTTATGCGTTCACAGAAGTAGCTGGTATTTACCCAATCACTCCATCTTCACCTATGGCTGACTACGTTGACCAGTGGTCTGCACAGGGAAGAAAGAACATTTTCGGCACACAGGTTAAAGTTGCTGAAATGCAGTCAGAAGCAGGTGCAGCAGGTACTGTTCACGGTTCTCTTGCAGCAGGTGCTCTCACAACAACTTATACAGCTTCTCAGGGTCTTCTTCTTATGATTCCTAACATGTATAAAATTGCTGGTGAGCTTCTTCCTTCAGTTTTCCATGTATCAGCTCGTTGCGTAGCTTCACACGCTCTTAACATTTTCGGTGACCATTCAGACGTTTATGCTTGTCGTCAGACAGGTTTCGCAATGCTCGCTGAAACAAATACACAAGAAGTTATGGACCTTGGTGCAGTTGCTCACCTTGCAACTATCGAAAGCCGTGTTCCATTCCTCAACTTCTTCGATGGTTTCCGTACATCTCACGAAATTCAGAAGATTGATATCTGGGATTATGAAGACCTCAAAGAAATGTGCAATATGGATGCAGTTAGAGCATTCAGAAAGCACGCTCTTAACCCAGAAAGGCCAGCAACTCGTGGTTCACACGAAAACGGTGACATCTTCTTCCAGCACAGAGAAGCTTGTAACTCATATTATGATGCTACTCCTGCTATCGTTGAAAAGTATATGGATAAAGTTAATGCTAAACTCGGCACTAACTACAAACTCTTCAACTACTATGGTGCACCTGATGCAGAACGCGTAATCGTTGCTATGGGTTCAATCTGTGACGTTGCAGAAGAAGTTATCGACTACCTTACAGCTAAGGGTGAAAAAGTTGGTCTTGTTAAAGTTCGTCTTTACAGACCATTCTCAGCAAAAGCATTTGTTGACGCTAT